>JADLHL010000098.1 GCA_020848815.1 Chitinophagaceae bacterium
ACATGGGCTTTTTGAATGATATTAGCAAGTTCTTCATTATTCAACCTTCCTTTGAATTCAAGATTATTGAGGCCGGCTTTCTTAAATACTTGCTCCTTCGAGCCGGAGCCTATTGCAATACAGTGGAAGGTTTCTCCTCTATTGTTCAGCTCTCTTACAACTTCCACCAATAGCTCTGGATTCTGAAATTGTCCAATGTTGCCATGGAATGCCAACGTGAATTTTTCTTCCTTATCTGCGACTGGAATGAAAAGCTTGCCATTGAAACCATTTTTAATCAATTGCACATCAGCCTTCTTGCCTGTATTTTGAATGTAGCCAACTAATAACGGCGTAACCGTACTCGTAAACAAGGAATTGTTATAGCAGTATTTACTAACCCTAAACAACAGCTTAAATACCCATCCGTTTCTACTAATAAAACCAGAATTGGCATATACCAAAGGGTAGATATCTCTTACATCAAAAACATAGGGCTTGCGAGAAAAAAAGCACCCGAGAGCCACCATACACGATACAATAAATGGAGGGCTCGAAATGATTACTATCTGTCTTGGGGCCACTAATACTTTAAGAAACAACTCGGTTCCCAACAAGAGTTCCTGCATAAACCGCACATAAGGTTTTGTCCGGTTATCTGGTGTACTGAAAAAGTTTGGTATAACACCGGCCTGCCCTTTTGAACCTTTGTCTGTGTGAATCGTAATGCTGAATTTTCCAGCATCATTCAGCGCATCAACCCAAGGCTTCATTCGCAGTGATGTAGCATGGCTAGATGGTGTATACCAGTCTACCACAAATTTTACTTTCGAAGGTTCATTGCTGCGTAGCTGCTTCTCTCCCAACTGCACAGCCATTCTTTTTGCCCATGTGTTTTTATATGCCTCCTTTATCGCTTGAAGCATATCGGTTGCACACTTATCTCTGCTAAATACTCCGGCAGCCAACACTCTTGCATTGTTGGCGTCATTATTTCGGCGCTGTTCATCATCCAAATAAATGCACATCGCCGCTATCATATCCTCCGGCGCATCGGGCAACACGGTAATGCCAGCCTTGTGCTCTTCCAACATTTCCTTTATCCAACCTTGTGTAGTTTGAACAATGGGAACACCCGCAGCAAATGCATCAAACATTTTATTGGGTGATACAGTATTGAGTACAGGCACATTTTTAAAACAAACTACGGAGCAAACTGCATGTGTAAGCAGCGGAGCAACTTCAGTTTTAGGTATGAGTCCTAAAAAAATTACGTGCTCAAGTTGATGTTCCTTTTTATAGGCTTCCATCATACTTCGCTCAATACCATCACCTATAATTAAAAACACTACATCTGGATACTTTTTAGTATCGAGCAATCTTGCGGCTTCCATTATTTGCATGCAATGATCCATTACACCCAATGAACCTGCATACACAATTAAACGCTTGTTGCTGTATGCGGCAGGCTTGGGTGCGTTTGCAAAAGGAGCAAAGAACTGGGTATCACAGGCATTGGGCACCACCACAATATTGCTGTATTGAAAACGGTTGTAGATATCCGCTTTCATGCCTTCGGAACAGGCCACAATGAGATGGGCATTTTTATAGCACAAATGCTCAAACCAATACGATAGCCTGATGAGCAATTTATTCTTCAACACGCCAAGCTGCACCGATCCTTCGGGCCACATATCCCGTACTTCAAACACAAATTTTTTGCGCCTGATTTTTTTGGCCACCAACCCTAAAAAACCAACGGTGATAGGCCCCGAAGAAGCGACAGCCACATCGTAGCGCAACCGAAAAACATAATAAACAGCAAGCACGATGTATTGTAAAAACCGAACAATCCGCTTTAGTGTACTGTCCTTATTGGACTGTGGCACATTGAGTACAATAACGTCTATACCATCAATGGCAAAATGCTGCCGCCACCCTTTAAACGCTTCAATATCGCTTTTATCGTAAGGCGATGTAATGACGGTTACTTCATGCCCCTCATCTACCCAGCGGCGACACATCTCATACACACGTGTACTCCATCCACCCTTAGTAGTGCCGAAGTATTGGTAGAAATAGATGATTCGCAGTTTTTCTGAATGCATAGTAAGGTGCTAATATTTACAATGAAGGAAGCTGAAGTAATTCGCCTACTTTATAATCGTCTGCATTGTTTAAGAAAGGTCCATGGGCACCCTCGGGGAACATGGTAATTTCGCCAAAGAAAATGCGGTCATCGTGTAAGTACAAATCCACCCTGGCAAACAAAAAATCTTTGCTGAGTTTTCGTACCACTTCCAGCATTTCGTTGAGCTGTGCTGGCTTGGGCACTTCTTCTTTGGCAATGGAATAACAAATACTAAAATCAAGTTTCTGCCAGTTAGTATCGTAATAAGCTCTTTCGTGTTTGGTGAAGCGGCCAATATCAATTTGTACAAAAGCAGGCTCTCCGTTGAAACAGAAAAACTTATAATCCTCAATATTGAACCGCAGAAAAGACTCACACAAAATGGCCGGGGGAATGTTTTTATACTGATACTCACGGCTGAGGTAAAAAGCATTGTATCCTAACCAGCGGTTGAACTTTTTGCGTGTCAGTGCAATATCTAACGTTTGCTTATTGGTGCACACCACATTCCATCCAGAGCCATGATTCGTTTTCAACACAAACTTTTCTGGCAATTGCTCAAAAGGAATTTCGGCTGCTGTATTGTACACGCCCAACACGGGTATCAGATATTGCTCACCTATTTTTTCCTTTACATATTCCCGCACTGCTACCTTATCCGCCACCAATGTGCCCAAAGGGTTTTGGTGATGCATCTTCAGGTAATTGAGCTTCTCGTTGAAAGAACGTGGCTGCTCCAGATTCATATCGTAAAATGGAGCATTAAATCTTTTGAAAGTGAGGTAAGTGGTAAGAATATGGAAATGCTTATCTGGTAGCAATATGAATACATACCGGCAAAGCAAATAGTAAATATGACGTAAGAAATCTTTCATGTATATGAGCTTACTTTTCCGAATACTGGTCAATCAATTGATGGTACTTATCCGCTATCTTTTTCATATTGATTTCGTAGTTGGCATACGATTCAATAAAGGCACGGTTTTCACCAATCGCTTTTGCCAATACATCGGGTTGATGATAGAGGGTAATAATTTTTTCAGCTAATGCAGCACTATCGTTTACAGGAATCAATTGTCCGTTTTCATCACTGCGAACCCAATACCTGTTGCCAGGCAAATCTGTTACTAGCGGATAACAGCCTGCGGCCATGGCTTCAAACAGGGAGGCACTCACTCCTTCGGTCATGGGCATGCTCACATAAAAGGTGCTGCTGGCCAAATAAGCAGGCAAATCATGATTGTGAATGCGGCCAAGAAATTTCACGTCTTGCTGTAAACCCAAAGCGGTTACATACGCTTCTAATTCCTGTCGCAACACGCCATCGCCAACGATGAGCCATTCCAGTTGTATCCCTGCTTTTTTGATGCTGGCCGCTGCATCAAAAATAACTTTGTGGCAGTACACCCATGTAAGACTTCTGGTAACAATAACCCGCACGGGCTGCTGTTGCTTTTGTGCGATTGTGGTGAACTGAAACTTTCGCAAATCAATACCCTTCGGCATCACCATCACTTTTTGCATATCCGTTCCCACTCGTTGCATGTGTTCTGCCATCACAGGCCCCCATGCATGCAGCACATCGGCATTGGTAAATGCTTTGCGTTGCAACCGCTTTTTTATAGGAATCATGATAGAACCAACAGGAAACAAATCGGTAACACCTTGCTGTGCCACGGCTATAGGATGCACACCACTAACAGCAGCAAGATATCCATAGCTGGTGGTGCGTTCTGCAATCACCATGTCTGGTTTTTCTTGCCTTATTTTTCTCCGCACCTGCAAAGGGCCAATGAATAAGAACTCCAAAAAGCGAAAGATTTTTTTCCAGCCGCCGCCCTCTCCTTTCAATTCATAACTTACTACGTCAAAATCACCGAACTCTTTCAGGCCATTGATCCACGTTTGTGCATCAGCCCGATAGACTTCTCCCAAAAACAATATTTTTCTTTTACCCGTCATTTGCTTGCTTCTACTTTATGAGGTCAGGTTTTTACAATAGCGTTGTATACTTTCAACACTACTTCAATAGCAGCTTCTTCCGAAAAAAACTTGTGTACATGCTTTTGCAAACGAGTTGCTTTATTAGCCGCTTCATCAGGATGCGTTAAAGCATACAACATATTATCGGCCAACTCCTGCGGATGAGCAGCAGGTACTATCCATCCACTCTCCCTGTTTACCACAGCGGCACTCTGCCCCACATCGGTACATACAACCGCACAACCAGCAAACCCGTATTCAATAAGCGTTAATGGCAGCCCTTCACTGGATGAACTCAGCACAGCAAGATCTGCTATATTGTAATAGGCGAAGGGATTGGGCTGAGCTCCCATCAAGAATAAAGTATTTTGCAAACCAGCTGCTTCAATTTTCGCTTTAAGCGAATCTTTGTAAGCTTCGTCTTTGCCAGCACCAATGCAATACACTACTATATCCGGCAACTTTTGCACCAGCAATTGTACAGCAGCAATTAAATTTCCATGATCTTTTTGCGGCCGCAAATTGGCACTCATTACAATTACTTTTTTATCCTTCGGCTTGGCCACCTGCTGTGCAGGCGAAACCTGTAGCGGTACCGAAAAATTGTACAATAACTGTATGTGATGCGGATTTACATGCAAGTGTTTTTGTGCATTCTCTACCAACTGCTGTGATACACAAAACACATGATCGAATAACGGAGAAAATAATTTGTACGGATAGTTACGTTTGCCATCGGGCCGAACGGGTAATCCATAGTGGTCGTGCCAAACCAACATGAAATTGGAAAATGGCTCGAGGATAGCAGGGTATAAAAACGAAGTGGAATGCGCATGAACCACATCCACATTTTCACGGATAAAATAGTTGCGTAGCCGAAACAATGCTTTGATATCCAGCGGACCTTTTTTATTAAGGACCAGCAATTGCACTCCGGGTGCTATCCGCTGTCGCAAATCGCCCTCAGCATGGCGGGTAACCACCAAATGCGCCGTCACTCCCTCCACCCGGCTCAAAGCGTTGGCCATATTCACCGCTACTACTTCGGCACCTCCTGTGTCAAGACTATCAATAATGTGTGCTACAACCATGGAAATTGAATGGGCAATTTGGTTGCAATATTACGCTAATTGGGCAACCAGCCTTTGGCTCTTAATACATTGAGTTTTTGCCTGAATAACTGCTCTAACCGGTAGTGGTTCGGATAATCCAAAATAGACTTTACAGGCGCAGCCATCATGGCATCGAACTGCGCCTCGGAAATGCCCAGTTTTTTGATGACAAACAAGCGGTCGCGGTGACTTTGCAGCTCCGCTTGTGGTGGCTGCTGCAACATGGCCAATGCCTGCTCCCGGCTCACCTCACCCGTACTCATGATGAAGCAGCTGAGGTGGGCTTTTCGCTTATCAATCCCAAACTTTTTGGGTAAAATATACGACTGAAAAAAACGGGTATAAATCGATTCGTGATGCTTGCCTTCGTAAGGACGGTAGCCCAGTTTTTCCTGAATAATGGCCATCGCCTCGTCTTTACGAAAGGGCACATAATTGAGGATGCCCACATTTTTTATGCGCAGCACCAGGTTGTAATACAAAAAACGAGCTACCGATAAATGGGGTAAATGCCGGATGGACTTACTGCCAAACTGCTGCTGCACCGAACGAATGTATTTCCAATCGAGATGGCCCCTTGCCCAGCTGGGCGGCAGCATGCCCTCGCTGCGAAAATTCATACCGGATAAAATGTATTGCACACCAAACCTGGCGGCCACTTTGTACATGGTTGCAAAAATGATGTGGTCGGTCGGAATTTCGGCATCGGGTGTAGAGGCTTGCAAAAACGACCATTGCAAATCACGAAATGTTTCCCAATCGAGCACTTCGGTATAGAGGTCTATTTGTAAATGCTGCAGTAGTCGTTCAATGTTTTTTACTGCCAGCTCACTGTTCCAGCCATTGTCGAGATGCACTGCCAACGGCCGCAGCCCCAGTTCTTTTACCAACCAAGCTACGTACGTACTATCTACACCACCACTTACTCCAATGATGCAATCGTATTGTTTTCCCTTGCCGGCTTTTTTGATAGCAGCCACCAATTTATCCAACTGTTGTTTCGCCTGCTCCGGTTCGGGCACCCGTATTTTCAGCTTTTGGGTAAATGCGTGGTAGTAGTTGCATACGCCATCCGCATCGAACCGGATATCCGGATCGGCGATATTGTCCATTACTGTTTTGCTGCAAATTTGGTAGGCCATGCTATTGGTCAAATGTACGGCGCAGCGTGGCTGCATCGGGATAGTTGATGAGCACGGCTTTGTGCGGCCCGTAGTAAATAAACAAAGAACCTGCGGCAAATGCCTGCATGCCCGAATGCACAGCAAGTTGCTGCATGTGCTGCAGCGAGCCAGCACCGCCGCAAGCAATCACAGGAATGCTGACTGATGCTGCCAACTGTTGCATCATTTCCACCGGGTAGCCTTGCATCATGCCGTCGGTGCCAATGCTGTGTAGCAGTAATTCTCCGGCGCCTTGGGCTTCACACTGCCGGCAAAAATCAACCGGATGTATGCCCGTAGCCCGGTTACCATTGTGGCTGTATACCTGCCATTTGCCCCACATGTTTTTTTTGAAATCAACAGAAGCAATGACGGTAGAAGAACCAAACCTTTCTGCAATTTGAGAAAGTAGTTGTGGGTGTGTAAACAAGGCTGCATTCAACACCACTTTTTCTACACCAATACGCAATAGTTGTGCTACTTCATCGGCAGTAGTAATGCCGCCACCATAGGTCAATGGCATGAAGGCTTCGCTGGCCAGTTGTTCTATCAAATCAAATTGAATCCGCTTTTTGGCAGTGGCTTCTATATCGAGCACCACCAGTTCGTCTACTTCTTTATCGTTGAACAATCTTACGGCATTCACCACATCTCCCACATAGCGTGGCTGCTTGAAGCGAATGGTTTTTACCATCCCCATTTTGCCCAACAGCAGTACCGGTATTACTCTTGTTTGCAGCATGCTTACAGGTTGATGAAGTTTTGATATACCTGCATCCCAAAGCGATGACTTTTTTCGGGATGACATTGAAAACCCATGAGGTGATGCTGTGCTACAACACTGGTAAAATCAACTCCATAATGTGTGATGCCGGCTACAAACGGCGCATTTGTTTGTTGCACAGCATAAGAGTGTACAAAGTAAAATCGGTTCTCCTCCGCCGACAGATTATTGAACAACGAAAAGCCGGGTTGTGCAAATTGAATATGATTCCAACCCATGTGCGGCACCCGCAATTTTTTATCGCTGAATTGAAATTTTGTAACCACGGTATCAAACCAACCCAAGCCTTGCAGTTGGCCTTCTTCGCTGCCTGCACACATGAGCTGCATGCCGAGGCATACGCCCAATACCGGCTTGCGCTGTTCCATAGCAAATGCCTGCAGCGGTGCCAGTAAATCCTTTTGCCGGAGTTGCTTCATAGCTGTATCATAAGCACCAACGCCGGGCAAAATCAACTTATCACAAGCTTGCATTGCTGCAGCGTCGCTCACCAGCATGCAACTGCCTTGCAGGTATTCAATCATGTTCACAATTGAACCAATATTGCCCATATCGTAGTTCACAATGCCGATCATGAAACAGTGCGTTGTTGTGTTAGTTGCGCATATAAATTGTTAAGCTGATGGCCAATGAAAGCATGCGTTACCGGTTCTATACATTGCCGGCCATTGCTGCGTTCATCTGCTTGCAAGATAGCCGCTATGGCTGCTACATAATCCTGTACATCAAAGCCTTTGATGGCAACACTATGCGTTACACCTGCCAGTCTTTCTTCCGCATCGCCCACGGCTGAAGCTACCACCGGACAGTTGCAAGCCAGCGCTTCTTTCAACGAATTGTTCGACCCTTCGTGCAAGGAAGGCAGCAGCAATGCATGCGCCGCATTGTAATACAAAGGCAGTTGCTGATGTGGTACCTGTTGCACCCGCAGCATTTCTACAGATGGAAATTTTTGTTGCACTTCGTGAACAACTTGTGCAGCAAATGGCGCATTCTTTACCCGGTTGCCATTGTCGAAAAACAGGATGTATTGTTTTGCTTCATCCCAACCCAACAGGTGTTTGGCATCCTGCATGGGCATGGGTGTAAACACATTGGCATCAATGCCTTCAGGAATGATGTGCGTTTTATTGTACAAAGCCGGCGACAAACGGCTCTTCATTTTTGCCGACATCAATACCAATGCGTTAGCCCGAATGGCAGCCAACCGGCTGGTCCATTGCAGCAGCCATCCTTTCCACGAAGATTTGCCGGCTGTATTGTAAGTGCCCATCAAATCGCTGCCTAATAACGACAATACATAAGGCGTTTTTCCTGTGGCCTTGCTCATCATCCATGCAGCGGGGCCACCCCAAAACTGGTGTACGATATCGATGTTTTGTTGTTGTACAAAATGCTGCAATGCATTGGCCTGCTTTTTCAGTAACCAGATGTTTTGACGTTGTACAATATGCCGTATTTCTATATGGCTATTACTTCCCAATGCATGTTGTAATGCTGCAATCGTCTGCAGGTTATTGACAAACTCCAGCCGGTCAAACACATGCGTTTGCCCCAGCAAATCTTTGCCCGGCAGCTGTCGATCTGCCGGCAATTCGTTGGGGACATATACTTTTCCGGTGAGTAATATAAGTACCTGCATTAGCGAAACACTTTTGCAATGGTACGCAAATGCCAGGCGGCTTCTTCACTCGTTTGCCAAATTTGCTGCACGGCGGTGTCGGGCATAAAACTGAGTGCTGATGGCAAATCGATTTTCAGTTTATTGGTGGCGGTATTGTTTCCACTACGAACAGCATTGATTTGCCGCAGCATATTTTTCAACCAAACCGGACAACTTCTGAATTGCTCTTGCATCCACTTTTGCGCAGCAAATCCAACGCTGCCCAAACGATGACCATTAGCATCGGGTATGGTTTGTAAGGATGCGTCCAACTCCTGCATAAATGCATGGTAGAAACGGTATCGCTTTTTATACTCATCGGGCACTTGCATGGCCATTTGCACAAAGTCAGGATGGTAAAAAGGCGTGGTACTCCACATGAATAACCGGTTACGGTCTTCGCCTTCAAAGTAGGCCCGGCGGGCTCTTTCGCTCAATACAAAATGAATGCTGCGGTCGTTCATGCTATGCTCAGGGTAGGCCGCCACACATTGGTACACCGACTGTGCCAATTCATCGCGGTGCAAGCCTGCAGCCTTTGCCGCCAACGCCGCCGGTACAATAGCATGTCGCACCAAAAGTTTTTCTACCAAATCATCCAACGAAGTTGGAGCCGTTGGTTCGCCGAGGTAAGGCAACATTTTATCGCCACCATCGCCGGTGAGCATGATGTGCTGAGGATAGGCTTCAGCAACCTGTTCGAGATACGGTTTGATGAACGCCATGCCAGCGTAATTGAAACCCGCTTTGGCTTTTATCAGCCAATCATCATCGGTGGTAGGTGCTACTGTAAAAGCCTGCCACGGTATACCGTGATGTGCAGCCAATTGTTCCGCAATAATGGCATCAGCAAAACCTTTACCCATGGTAAAAGAAGATGCTGAAATTTTTGGCGTTGCTTTTGAAAATGCTGCCAGCACTGCCCGTGCATCTTGCCCACCCGACAGCGACACATGCCAGTGTGTATGGGTAGCCGCCATTTGTTGGCAAACAGACAAAAATTGCTCCGCCAAAGCTTTGGCTTGAGCCTGCATGGGTGCAGCATGGCGTGAGCTATAATCGGCTACAGTTTGGTTCAATACCTGATGCTGACCTGTTTGTTTATCAATCAGCCAAATACTTCCGGGCGGCACTACTTCCAATTCCTTATACATGCTGGTGCTACCCAATGCATAGCCTGCCCATAAGGTTTGTGCAATGCCAACGGGGTTGGGCGTTAGCGGCACTTGCTTCCTGAATTCTGGCAGATTTCTACCCATCAGTAACCGGCCAC
>JADLHL010000099.1 GCA_020848815.1 Chitinophagaceae bacterium
CAGCATTTTGCCTGCCCTTTTTTTTGCAGGCACAACAAGCTCCCGGTCAGCCACTTAGCGCCAAAGAGCAGCAGGTGTTTCTTACCAACCTCTCCAACATCATGCAGCATGCAGCCGCAGGTTTTGCACCCCTTAAAACCGGCGAAAAATATGAGGTTGCTTATAACACAGATGGCTGGGAATCGAAGCTGGTTTTGTTTCCTGCCCAGCATACCAGAAAAAACAGCGAGGATTACAGCTACTTCTATTTTATACAGCACCACAAAGACTGGAAAGGCGTTGAGTCAGATTTTTTTCAAGAACCGCTCCCCGTTTCTGTAGCAGCAATTACCAAAGTGCTCGAACCATTTTTGCGCAGCAAAAAATTTGAAGAGGTAGAGCCCAAAGGCGAGTACCGGGGAGGCAATTACAGCACCAGGGCATTCAGATCGGCCAATCAGGTTATTGAGTTGGTCCAGTTTAAAAGTGAAGGAGTGCCTCCGGCAATCATCATTTCAAAAAAAGCCATTTACTACGAACCCGATGTGGCCGTAATAGAAGGCTTTTTGCCCAAAGCTGCCGTGGCCGAAGTAACCATTCCCTTTGAGGAACAAAAGCAGATGGCGGCCAACCTTGCCAAAATTTTGAGTGATGCCCCCAACCAATACCGCAACCTGAAAACAGGAGAAAACCTGCTGGAAGGTGGCCGGGTAAAATCGGAATGGTACCAGGCCAAATTCAGGCTTTTTCCGGGAGAGCAATTCAGCAAACTGGAAGCCACCGTGAGGTATAAAGACGAAACCGGTAAAGACGCCGTGTACACGGCTACATCGCCCTACCACTTTACCAAACTGGCACCACTCATGGCCAGCATGCTCATGGGTATGGGCTACGATGAAGTAAAACCAGTAGATGCCGGCAACATGAAAAACATGAGGGCTTTCAGAGGCTTATACGGCGTGGTAGAATTGGTAGATCCCGGCAATGATTATACAAAGTTCTATGTCCGCATTTCGCAAAATGCCCGCTATTACAATCCCGATGTAGTGTTGATTGAAGCAGGTACAAACTCTGCCAGTTCTATGGCTGTGCCAGTTAATATTCATAATCCGGTTTCTACCTATCCCTTTTTCCAAAAAAAGTATGAGAAAGGCACATCCATTGATGGCAGATTATTAGGGGCAAACTTCTACGTAGGTAATATTTATGCGTACACCAATTACTTCGCCATGCGGCCCAGCAAGTTTTCTGGTGTGTACAAAACAGTAAATCAATATTGGAATGTAGAAGAAGTAAAAGGCACTGTGTACTGGGACTACCTCGGCGTAAGTTTTACAGGTGAGTTTATGCCGTATGATATTTACAATTCGAAGCTTTGGGGCCGCGGTTATTTTAAGCAAGGATCAGACAGCACATTTGGTTATTTGTATCACTACACCAGCGAACCTTATGTTTGGTTTGTACCTGCCGATACCAATCAATCGAGAATTGATTTGGCGTACAAAGCCAATGGCGATCCTTATTTGCGCAATGTGCGGGCCGAAGCAGCAGCCGATGCGCAAGCCTGGGCCGAAGCATATGCAAGACTCAAGCGGCTTCCGGAAGGCTATTTTCTGAGCAGCTACAAAGGCCCGAAATATGATGGCAATGGCAACCTTATTCGTACCTCATCTTCATCTTCTGCCGGGGGCAGCTCAAGCCGGCGAAATGATGAATGCAGCACCTGCAATGGCAAGGGCTGGATTGAACAGCATTGTGAAGTGTGTAACAATACCCGCATGTTTACAAATACAGTATATGATAGAGTAACTGTAAGCGGTGCATACGGACGCACCAACGTAACCTACAATGTTGGCAATGGCCGCACACAACACAGTTGGTGTGCTGCCTGCATGGGTTCAATTATCACCAGTAGCCAATACGCAAAAAAAATGGCCGAACTGGCGCCTAAAAAATGTACTAAATGTAAAGGCACTGGGAAACCAACCATTGGCTTTACAGGACACTAAAAGCAGCATACAAAAACATATAAGCACAAAACAAAAAGAGCAACCATTTCGGTTGCTCTTTTTGTTGGTTAACGTTTCATCAGTTTCAGCACTTGTGTGCTGCCATCTGATTGTAGTATTCGAATTACGTACATGCCATCTGGCAGGCTGGCAATGTTCAGTTCCATTTGCGGAGCGGCTACATTATACCGCTGCACAATGGCACCTGTGGCATTGGCCAGTACCAGTTGTTTGGCATTGCCCAGGCCTGTAACCGTTACTTTACTGCTGGCGGGGTTTGGCAGTACTGCTACCATGGTAGCATTTACATTGCCCGTAAGCACTGCTACATTACTGTAGCTCACTTTGCCATCTTTATCTACCATCTTTACTCTGTAGTACCACTGTGCACCAGCAGGTTTGCCAGTCACGTATTGGTATTTACGCAGTGTATTGCTGTTGCCGGCGGCTGCTACCTGTGCCAGTTTTGTAAAGCTTGTACCGTTGTAGCTCAGCTCTACTTCGAAGTAAGCTGTTTGCTGCTCAGTAAGGGTAGACCACTGCAGCAATACTTGCTGGCTACTCATGCTGGCCTGCAGTTGTAAGCCGGTTGCAGGAAGCACTACGCCCAACACAAGGTTGTAGATTACTTCGTCGCCTGCTACGCCTGCAGCATCAACCGCAGTATATCCGAAACTGGTAGATGTAACCCCCAACTGATTGAAACGGATGTTCAATTTAGCAGGATCATAATTGGTAATGACAAAATTTGGTGTGGTGATGTCTACACCGTCATAGTTGAGTGTAGCATCGGCAGAAGGTGGCAGCGTAGTAATCATAAATGTACTACCCGTTCCTAATGTACCATCTTCAGCATCGGTGGCCGCCATTGGGTTATTATCTAATTCGTATGTTTCACCCACATCCAAACCTACGCCAATCAGGTCGTTTTGTGCCGTTGCTACAGGCTTACGATCGAGACCGAAAATGAAGCTGCTGAATCCGGTAGTGCTGGCAGTAAATGGAAGTTCTGCATTATTTACCACATCGGCAGCACCGCCATAACCGTTTTTGTTTTCGCCTGTTGCTGCCCAGCCCGTTGGCAGTGTAGTAGCAGGTTTAGCATTGCCCACAACCCCCATGGTTGTGCTCAGTTGGAACTCAAGGTTGGCAGCAATAGCAGGCACAGTAGTGACACTGTACGAGCCATCGGCTTGTACGGGAGCTACGGCCACAACATTGCCATCGGGGCCAATCATATTTACATACAATACAGCACCGGCCAATAATCCGCCACCACTGTTGGTGCCATTCAGCACCGTTTCACTTCCGGTGAGGGTTTTGGTACCATCATAGTCGTTGATAACAGAACCTGAAATGGTTACGTAAGTCAGGGTTTGGCGCCAGTCTTTATCACCACCGGGGTTTTGAGCATCGGGGTAGCTGGCAGGTGTAGTACCATTGGATGGATTGATGAGTGCATCGTTGATGTCGTATTCATCCAGCAGGCCATCGCCATCGGTATCAGTGGTACCTGTGTAGGCCGTTTCGCTACCATCGATGATGCCGTTGCCATTGGTATCCCAACCTTCGAGGCGGTCGGTGCGGCCATCATCGTCGGCATCTGCATCCAGATAATCGGGGTTGCCGGTACCATCGGTATTTACAGGTGTAATACCATTGCCGCCAAAGCCTACGGTGTTATCAAAAGCGTCTGCAATACCATCACCATCCGTATCTGTAGCTGAGTAAGCAATATAACCAGCGGTACTTTGTCCTTCTATATTGTCTACAATACCATCATTATCGCTATCGATATCTATGTAATTAGGTCTTGCATCTGCATCGGTGTTGGTTATTGGCAATGCAGCACCGTCTACTGCGTCGGCCAGACCATCGTTATCAGTATCTGTAATACCTGTGCCGGTGCCGGTACCAATTTGTCCATTGCCATCGGCATCGGTTCCGCCGGCTTCTATCACATCGGTTATGCCGTCGTTATCGCTATCCAAATCGAGATAGTTGGGTTTGCCATCGCCATCGCTATCGGGTGTTGGCAGAGGGGTGCCGCCCGATCCAGCATGGACGTCCGTTAAGTCAGAAATGCCATCGCCATCAGTATCTGTGATTGGACCAGTGCCAATTACACCATCTCCGTCGGCATCGGGGCCACCGGCTTCAATTACATCTGCAATACCGTCGTTATCGCTATCGCGGTCGAGGTAGTTGGCGTTACCATCGGCATCAGTATCCAACACGGTAACAGCAGTGCCACCAGGCAATGTGCCCCCGTAAGAAAGGCTATTGATTTCATCGGCCAAATCGTTAATACCATCTGCATCAATATCGATAAAGATACCTGCACCAATTTGCCCATCACCATCCGCATCGGCAGTGGTGCCAAAAGCTTCTACTACATCGGCAATACCGTCGTTATCGCTGTCCAAATCAAGAAAATCTGGCAGCAGGTCGCCATCAAAATTAGCTGGTGAAAGCGGTGTACCACTGAGTACCAGTGGCAAACCGTTGGCATCTACCAATACAGCATAAGCCGCACCATTCACGGTTGATCCATTGTATACACCCGGGAATCCGTCATCATCCGGATCTGAACCGCCAGCTTCCAGTACGTCGGGTATACCATCATTGTCGCTATCCAGATCGAGGTAGTTGGGCCAGCCATCTAAATCAGTATCGACTGTGCCTTCTACGGTATCGAGTATGCCATCGTTATCGTCGTCCAGGTCTATGTCATCTGTAATACCATCCAAATCGCTATCGGGTGCTTCCCGCCAGTCTCTGTTGCTGCCTGCTGCAGGGTTTTGCAGGTTGGGCATGCTGAGGGGCGTTTGGTTGTTGTTGATATTGTTGGCTGTACCAATGCCAGATACCAAATCGAAAATGTCAGCAATACCGTCGTTGTCTGCATCGGTAAATGCGGAAAGATCAAGTACGCCATCATTGTTAGCATCAATTTCGCTGGGGTCTAACACGCCCGGCGGCACTTTGCCATCACTGCTTGGTCCGAGGAAGTTTTCGCGGATGTCTCGGAAACCATCATTGTCAGCATCAGTATCAGCATAGTCGGCAGCACTACCACCATCGGTATTGACATACCCGGCCGGATGGCTGCTGGCACTAAAATCAACATCGTAGGCATTGTCTAATCCGTCACCATCATGATCGAGGCCGGTTGGAGCTACCCAGCCTTGGGTAGGTTGCCCTTCTATGTTATCTACAATACCGTCGTTATCTATATCAAGGTCGTACACGTTGATGAGTCCGTCACCATCGCGGTCGGCATTGTATGGAGTACTAGCGGTAGTAGTAATGTTGATTTTACCCGGTGTATACTCAGCGTTGGTGAGGTCATTCCATGGGTCGAGGGCATCTCCAAGGCCATCACCATCAGTGTCTACAAATACGCCGGCCACATCCAATTTACCATCCTGGTTCGGATCGGACAGGCTATAGAAAAGTGCTTCCCAGTTGTCGAGTACACCATCATTATCGCTATCCAGATCGAGGTAGTTGAGTTTTCCATCGAGGTCTTTATCGCCGGGAGAGAGTGCCGTACCACCGTTGCTGGCATCAGTCAGGTCGCTCCAGCCATCGCCATCGGTATCGGCCCAGGCACCGCCACCAGCAGGGTTTATTTCACCATTGCGGTCGCTGTCGGTACCGCCCATTTCTATAACGTCTACCAGGCCATCATCATCACTATCGATATCGTAGGGGTTGGGGCGGCCGGTACCGTCAATATTATCATTGGGGTAATTATCAGGTGTACCATTGTTGTTGGCATCGGGGCCGGTGGTAAGCAGTGCATTGGCTGTGTTTTCGGCAGTGCCATCATTGTTGGTATCACCATCTACGTTTTGGCTAAAGCCGTCGCTGTCGGTATCGGTAAATCCATCTACCCGGCCATCGTTATTGGCATCTGTACCGCCTGCTTCTTTAATGTCTTGAAGGCCATCATTGTCACTATCCAAGTCGAGGTAGTTGGGCAAATTGTCTCTGTCGCTGTTGGCTTTTGTAACAATCGGGTAGCTATCGGGCACACCGTTGCTGTTGGCATCGGGGCCGGTAAGGAGCAAAGCGTTGGCAGTATTTTCGGCTGTACCATCATTGTTGGTATCGCCATCTACCTGCTGGCTCAGACCATCGCCATCGGCGTCGGTAAAACCATCTATGCGGCCATCGCCATTGGCATCGGTGCCACCGGTTTCTACCACATCGGGTATGCCATCATTATCACTGTCGAGGTCGTATATGTTTCTAATACCATCGCCATCGCTATCGGCATTGGCAATCGCATTACCACCTGTTGATACGTCGTACAAGTTGGCAAGGCCATCACCATCGCTATCTGCAAATACGTCCACACGGCCATCGCCGTTGGTATCTACACCACCTGCTTCTACAATATCAGGTATACCATCGTTATCACTATCCAAATCGAGGCTATTGATAACGCCGTCTTTATCGGCGTCATACGCATCGTTGATGCCGTCGGCATTGGTATCAACAAATGCTGGCAAACCCGTGCCCGGTGTGGTATCGAGGTAATTGGGAATATTATCGCTATCGGCGTCGGCAAAAGGATCGTATCCGCCATTCTCGATAATATCGGGTATGCCATCATTGTCATCATCAATATCAATATTATCTGCTAATCCATCATTGTCTGAATTGCAGAAAGCAAAAACCGTTACATCATCAAAAGTGGTTTGGCAGTTAGGGGCAACGATGGTCCAGCGGAAAACATAGGTTCCGAATTTAGCACCATTGATTGCTGTCGTTGCAAGATTTGCATTGGCAAAAGAAGAACCAGTGGGACCGCTGATAAAGGTCCATGTTCCCACTCCGGAGGCGGGTGTATTACCAGCCAAAGTAATGGCAGATGGACAAGCAGTAATATCTGAACCGGCAGCAGCAGTTGTAGCTACCAGCGATGAAGCTCTTGTGTATGTTGTGCTCAGGCCACTGGCTCCTCTGGTAGCACCGTTAGGTGTAAATTCTGTAACGCCATTTGAATTAGTAATTCCGTTGGCTGCCCCAGCAATATTGCGGGTAGGTGTACCAGCTGTAATGGCAATATAGCCACCGCCACCACCACCACCGGGGCCTTCGCTTTCGTCGTTGGTGATGAGCTGATTACCACCGGCACCACCGTTGGCTGTGAGTGTAATGGTATTGGCCACTGACCCAGTGGTAGCGTCAATTACAATGGAACCGCCGCCGCCGCCACCGCCGGGACCATCATTGTGGCTACCCGTGGTACTGCCACCTGCATTACCACTGGCTACAATACTACCAGTTCCGGTTACTCCGCCGCCTGCTTTTATTATTACCAGTCCGCCGCCAGCACCACCGGCACCACCGGCACCATTATTGGCATCGCCGGCACCACCGCCGCCGCCCAGGAACAAACGGTCGCCAGTTACACTCAAAGGCCGGCCGCCGAGGCCACCTACATTATCTCTGTAATCGCCACCCCAACTGCTGTTGCCGGGTGCTACGGTTAATGCATTCTGATTGCTTGACGCAAAAGAATAGCCACCGCGGCCACCACCGCTGGAGGTAGAAGTTGCAAAACCTGCAGTTTCGAGGTTCCAGGCATTGGCCCAGTTGGCCGTTGATGTACTAGGGTTGCCCATACCTGTCCATGTAACGCTGTTGTTACCATTAGCACCACCACCACCACCGGCATTGTGGCCATTACCACCGCCGCCGCCATTGGCTGCCGCACCGCGGCCGTAACGTCCGTTCAATCCATCATATTCTGTTTGAAAGCCAGCAATACTTTCTCCTTTTTCGGCACCATCATTACTACTGGCGGTTCTGTAGGTACTGGTAACAATAGCACCATTAGAACTTGTATTAGTATCCAGCACACCTCCTCTGAAACCTAAGCCCGTTACGTTAATTGCTGGTGAAGTAGACAGGGTGACCAAACCAGTTGTTTCTAATGCTACTATACCTCCAGTGTTGCCATTCCAGGCAGGGGCAGTAATACTACCTGAGCCGCTCACAGTAAGGGTAGTAAAACGAGGAACACGTACGACTTGTGTACGCCCGGCTGCAGTATAGCTATTGATTAATGGGGTAGTGACGTTGATAGTAGTGCTGTTGGGTACTGAGGCAACGCACACAAACTCATAGAGGCCAGCACTGTTGTAATTTAAAATGCTCCCATAGTCTACCGTATTTCCGGTATTGATGGTAGCGCCTTGCATTTGCATGATCATAATGTAGTCTCCGGCGGCAAGGTTACCTGCAAAAGCACCACCATTGAGGGCACTACTCGCTACAGTGAGGGTAGTAGTACCAGCTGCTGCGTTGGCAGAAACCCGGGTGTAGGTGTTGAGCACCGTGTTAGCGGTGGTTACTGTTCTGGCACCTTCTTTGCCAGCTTGGGCGTAGCCCTGCATAACAATACTGAAGATTGCTATGAATAGCAACCAAAAAAAGGAGCGTTGATGTTGATTTCGCTTCATACAATTCAATTTTGGATTACAGGCCCTGAAAACTCGATGGCTAAATATTATTTTGTACATCATGATTCTTTTTTCATTATCAATCTCAGCAACTACATCCCATAAAAAGCAGAAAAACCATACTTCGGCCTCCGGCTGATATGAGTAACCTGCTGGCTAGAGTGTGTATATTGTTTTTTTTACCGGGGGAGTTGCAATACGAAAAGGGGGTTTATTCATCCTCCTTTTACCGATAGTGCAAAAGTACATCATGTATGCAGGACAGTATTTTGCTAACATAACATTACGATGCAAACATAGCCCCCTCTATCCTTTTCAATACATGACATTGGTCAGCTTTGGATCGTGATCTTCAAACACCAATTACCCAACTACAGGCAGGCTAAGTTTATTTGGAATAGCCTGCCCTCTTCACAAGCTGTCAAGCGTTGCTTTATTGCTTGTATAGTTTCACTACTTCTTTACTACCATCGGCAAAAGCTACTTGTAGTATGTACACACCAGTAGCCAATGCTGAAACATCTACCTGCATGTTTTCGGCAGTAACTGCTATTCTTTTCAATTGCATACCATTCATGGCCAGCACTGATATTTCTTTTGCTTTTGCAAGCCCCGACACCCACACGGACTGACGGGCAGGATTGGGCAACATGCCTACCTTGGCAGAAGCGGTTGCAGATGCAGTCAGGCTGATAATATTGCTGTAGCTCACACTACCATCCGCATCGGTAAGGCGGATGCGGAAGTACCATTTTTGTCCGGCAGGTTTGTCGGTATCGAACTGGTATTTACGCAAGGTATTGCTGTTGCCAGCTGCAGCTACAAGGCCTGCCTGCTGAAACAAAACTCCATCGTAACTCATTTCTACTGCAAATGAACGTGTTTGCTGTTCGGTAAGTGTTTGCCAACGCAGCTTCACTTTTCCATTTGCATAACTGCCCGATAGTGTCAAACCGGTAGCAGGAAGCAATACAGAGAAAGTCATGTTTACCTGTGCAGGCACAGCATTATCAAATCCGGCATTGTCTCTCACCAAAAAACTAAAACTAACTGTGGTAGGCCCTACGCTTGCAGTTGGGTTAATGAACACATTGTCGTTATTAAAATTGCTTATGACCGTAGTACTGGTAATTGGTACAAACAGTGATCCATCGAAATAAAACAACGTACCGCCGACGGCAGGATTCAGCGTAACTGTACGTCCGTTGAGGTTGTTGGCATATGTGCCATCTTCAGCATCACTACCAGAGAAAGCTGAACTGGGCACATTTTCTAGGGAATTGCCCGGAGGCAGGTTCCAACCACTACCGTTGTAGTTGTCTGCCACCGGCCGGCGGTTGATGCCGTAGTTCAAATTGGTAAGTGCTGCGCAAGAGCTGGTACTAATGACAACACCATTGATGGTGCCATCTCCTGCTGCTGTACTTCCTTCAGCAGTATTTACCACTCCTGCAGGCAGTGCAGCTGTAGCCTGTCCCGATGCATTTTTATGCAGCACAAAATTGTACGTACCGGGTGCCAGAGTAGCAAAACTATAAGTGCCATTTGCTTGCACAGGAGTAGTAGCAACAACAACGGAGCTTTGCACGGCAGAAATATGTAAAGCGCTGCTCAGATTTGTACCAGTTCCATTTACGAGTGCATCCGTTTGTCCGTTGGCATCGTTAAACACGTTACCACTTACAGGTATAAACAAACTACCAACAGGTGTGTACGTAAGAAGTGAGCCACCAGCACCAACGGTAGCACCATTTGGGGTAAATTCTGTAACCGAAGTAGATGTAGTATTACCATTTGCACCACCAGCAACAGTGCGGGCAGGTGTACCTGAAGTAATGCCAATGTAACCACCACCGCCACCACCGCCGGGGCCTTCACTTTCTGCTGTGGTGATGAGTTGATTGCCACCAGCACCGCCATTTGCCTGTATCGCAATCGTATTATCTACGCTACCTGCACGGTTGTAAATAACTACCGAGCCGCCGCCGCCACCGCCACCGGGGGCATCGTTGTGGCTTCCGGTAGAATTGGCACCGGCAGCACCATTGGCAGTAATAGAACCCGCACCGGTTACATTGCCTCCGGCAATTAGAAAAATGGCACCACCACCAGCGCCACCGGCACCACCAGCATTGCTATTGGCATCGCCGGCACCACCGCCGCCGCCAAAGAAAATGCGGGTACCAAAATCGGTGAGCGGACGGCCACCAAAACCGCCTACATTCTGCCTCCTGTTGCCACCCCAAGCTGTCGCTCCCGGTGCTATCGTTAATGCATCCTGATTGGAATTACCAAAAGTATAGCCACCACGACCGCCACCAGAGGAGGCAGATGTTGCAAAGCCAGCTGATTCAAGATTCCATGCATTTGCCCATGAGGCTGTGCTGGTGCTTGGGTTTCCTTTTCCGGTGTAGGCAATACCATTGTTGCCGTTGGAGCCACCGCCGCCACCAGCGTTGTGGGTATTGCCACCGCCGCCGCCATTGGCAGGGGCACCCCGGCCGTAGCGTCCGTTTAAGGCATCATATTCTGCCTGAAACCCTGCTATACTTTCCCCCTTCTCTGCACCGTCGGTAGCAAGGGTAGACCGATAAGTGGCAACAATAGCCGTTGATGATGCGCTGGAGCTGTTGTCCAATACTCCTCCTCTGAAACCAAGACCATTTACATTAATAGATGGAGTACCGTTTAAGGTAACTGCACCCGTGGTTTCTATGGCTACTATACCGCCGGTTGTACCATTCCAAGCCGGGGCTACAATAGAGGCCCCTGCGTTTACGGTAAGCGTTGTATATCGGGGAATACGAACCACCTGTGTTTTACCCACTGTAGTGTAGGCATTTGCCGTAGGCGCTGCCAAGGTAATAGTAGTGGCGTTGGGTACCGCACTTACACAGGCAAACTCATACAAACCTGCACCGTTGAAAGCCAGCACTCCGCCATAAGCCGCTGTATTGGTCGCATCAATTGTTGCTCCTTGCGGTTGAATAATTAATATGTAGTCGCCTGCAGATAAAGCGGTAGCACCAAAAGCACCGCCGGTAAGGGCACTATTGGCCACCGTTATAGAGGTAGAAGCGGCTGCAATATTAGCTATTACATTGGTATACGTGTTTACCGTAGTACCGGCAGCAGTAATGGTAGCTACACCATTTTTTCCTGGCTGAGCAAATGCATTTTGACTGCTCAATAAACCGAGCATTAAGATGCAAAGCACCTTGTTGAGCAAGACGTTTTCTTTCATAGGATGTAGTTTTATCTGTGTGACTTTATAGGGTATTATAAAGGGTCGCCACATTCTTTGCCAGCTTTCATTTCACCATACAATAACGAGTCAAGACTCCAGTCTCTCGTAAGGTGATTGCTGAAGCAATACCATTGAGAGATGAACAGTATAAAAGAAGCTTACAAAAGATTGTGCATTTGCTGCAAAAGGCAGCACAGATGTGGGTGTAGGGTAAACCGGCCTACCATTTCGCGGCCGTGATAGCAAATTTGTGTATAATGTACATACTCTGGCGGGGAAGTTTTTCG
>JADLHL010000100.1 GCA_020848815.1 Chitinophagaceae bacterium
ATGGCATGGGCTTGCAGCGAATATATTTTTCGCCACTTCAAATACGAAAAAGGTATCACTTCGGTAGAAACAACGGTTGATGAAATTCTGGAACACCGTCGTGGTGTATGTCAGGATTTTGCCCATGTGCTGTTGCAAATGCTACGAACATTGGGCATTCCTGCCCGCTATGTGAGTGGCTACATTTGCCCCAACAAAAGCGGCATGCGTGGCGAAGGTGCTACACATGCATGGGTTGAATTTTACACGCCCGGCGATGGCTGGGTAGGCATTGATCCTACCAACAATGTATGGGTGAATGGTTATCATGTGGTGTTGGCTACCGGCCGTGATTTTAATGATTGCTCTCCTGTAAAAGGTACCTTCAAAGGCATTGCCCGACAGTCGCTCTCCGTGTTTGTATCAGTTGGCTACGAAGACGGCCATGTGTTTGAAGAAGTAAACGAAGTAAAACTCGAAACGGTATCATCAGACGAAGTAGAGCCCTGGCAAAACGATTGGATGCAGGCGCAGCAACAGCAGCAATAAGTTTTTTGTTATTCATTTTTCGTTTGTGGTTATTCGTTTACGAACAACCCTTGTTCATCATGCCATCATCTGAAGGGTTTTCCATTCCTACATCTTAAGTGTTTAGCATAAAATTGAGTTCATTTGCATAGGCAAAACAGCCAAGCAGTTTGAACCAAAAAAACACAAACCAAAAACGGAAAATATGTCTTCAAATATTCCACTGGCCGAACGGTTACGTCCTCAAACCATCGACGAAATAGTAGGGCAGCAACACATAGCAGGTGAAGGCACGGTGCTGCGCAATGCCTTGCTGCACGGGCATATTCATTCCATCATTTTCTGGGGACCTCCGGGTGTAGGTAAAACCACATTGGCCAATGTGATTTCGCATCATTTGCAATTGCCGTTCTATCAGCTTTCTGCCATCAGCAGTGGGGTAAAAGAAATTCGGGAAGTAATAGATGTGGCCAAAAAACAACGCGGTGCCATTTTGTTTATTGATGAAATACATCGCTTCAATAAAAGCCAGCAAGATGCTTTGCTGGGTGCTGTTGAAAAAGGCATCATTACCCTCATTGGTGCTACTACCGAAAATCCTTCTTTCGAAGTAAACAGTGCCTTGCTTAGCAGGAGCCAGGTGTATGTGTTGAAGGCATTGGAGCGAAGCGAACTGGAGCAACTGTTGCAAATTGCCATCAGCAAAGATGAAGTGCTGAAAGAACTGCCGATTCAGTTGAAAGAAACCGAAGCGTTGATTCGCATAAGTGCCGGCGATGCCCGAAAGCTGCTCAATCTGTTCGACATAACTGTACAGTCGTTACAATCAAAAAATAGCAGTGGTGAATTGCTCATTACCGATAAAGCGGTGATGGATGCGGCTCAAAGCAGGGTAGCGCTGTACGATAAAAAGGGAGAGCAACACTACGATATTATTTCGGCCTTCATTAAGAGTATGCGGGGCAGCGATCCCAATGCTGCGGTGTATTGGATGGCCCGCATGATTGCCGGTGGCGAAGACATTGAATTCATTGCCCGCCGCATGGTCATTTTTGCCAGCGAAGACATTGGCAATGCCAACCCCACCGCTATGGTAATGGCCAATGCCTGTTACGATGCCGTACGCAAACTCGGTTATCCGGAAGGGCGGATTGTACTGGGCCAGTGTTGTACTTACCTCGCATCATCGCCCAAGAGTAATGCGGCGTATATGGCCATTGATGAAGCATTGGCATTGGTAGAAAAAACAGGCGATCAACCTGTGCCGTTGCATATCCGCAATGCCCCTACCAAGCTCATGAAAAATCTAGGCTACGGAAAAGAGTACCAATACTCACACATGGGCGAAGGCAACTTTATAGCACAAGAGTATTTTCCGGATGCACTGCGAGGTACCAAACTGTACGACCCCGGCAAAAATGCACGGGAAGAAGAACTGCGCAAATTTCTGAAATCGAGATGGGGTGAGAAGTATGGGTATTAACAAGTTTGTGGTTTGTGGTTTTTGTTTTTGAAGTTCTCGAGTTGTATACCAATATAAAAGCGCAGCATTTTTTCTACTTTCTTATTCCTTATTTTTTGTTTCTTATTCCTTATTCCTCAATCATTTCCCCTTTATTCAAACGCAAGGTTTTGGTAATACAGGCAGGTTTGCTGTGTTGATAATGTGTAATAAAAATCAGCGTCTTATTGCCATGCAGGCAGAGGACATCTATCCATTGCAGCATGTTGGCTTCCTGTGTTTCATCTAGGCCCTGGCAGGGTTCATCCAGCACCAGCATGGGTGGGTTTTTAATCATGGCTCTGGCCAATAACAGCAGTCGTTGCTCACCAGCCGAAAAGCTACGCAACCATTTGTGGGCACGGTTGCTAAAACCAAACAGCGCCAGCCATTGCTGTACCTGTGCTTCTTGTGCCGGCAACAGTTTTCTGAACAATCCAATGGTATCAAACAAACCACTGGCGACGGTATCAAAAGCGGAAGCTGTGGTTTCAAAATGCAAGTGCAATTCGGGCGATACAAAGCCCATTTGTTTTTTGATGTCCCAAATGGTTTCTCCCTTGCCGCGGCGTTTGCCATACAGGTAAATCTTGTTGGCATACACTTGCGGATGGTCGGCGGTGATGAGGCTGAGCAATGTGCTTTTGCCAGCGCCATTGGGCCCGTATACCAGCCAGCGTTCGCCATGCTGCACCGTCCAGTTGATGTGCTGCAATACTTGTTTGCCATCATAACTCACCTGCACGTTTTCCATGCGCAAAGCTTCCGGATGTAGATTGGCATTGTTATCATTTGGTAACAAACTTTGCAGTTGTGCTAATTTCTCATTTAAGTCATTTTGCAAGGCTACCGGATGAAAGTTTTGTAGAAATACATCTTTACTGCTGTAGACCGGCGTTGCTGTTTTACTCAATTGTAATACATGCGTGATGCATGCTGGCAAATCATAACCACTGCTGATGAGCACAATTGCTTTGCCAGTGTTGGCCAATGTTTCCAGCATTACTTGCAGGTGTTGGCGAGACGCCACATCCAGCCCGATAAACGGCTGATCAAGCACCAGCAAACCGGGTTGTTGTTGCAGGGCTTTTACCAGTTGCATCTTTTTATGTTCTCCATTGGAAAGATGCGTAAGTGGCTCATCCAATACATGTGCTACAGACAATTGCTTAATATGCTGCAGTGATGTGCTGTCTATATTGTCGAGCCATTCTCTGGCAGTAAGTGCATCATCGGCATCGCAACTGTTGTAGCGCTGCTGATAATACATATCGCTGGTATTGGATTTGTTTTTAAAATGGTGCATTTGCGACACAAACACCGGATGCTTCTCTGCAGCTAAGGCTTTGTGGCCGAAGTGTTGCAAGGCACCGCACATGGCTTGTCCCAGCATGGTTTTGCCGCTGCCCGATGGGCCGGTGATGGCGAGGTGTTCTCCTGCCTGCAGGTTCAGGTCGAAAGCTGGTACAATGGTTTGCCCGTCCCGAACAATAGAGAATGATTGGAGCGATAGCACAGCAGGCATACAGCAGAATATTTGTTGCTGGCAAAATTGCCGATTTCATGCTACAATTCTTTCTTTGCTGAACGGCATGTGTTGATGCATGTACACAAACAATTTGATTATGGCTCTTCGTTGGGAATTCAAAACATTTGATGCGCTGACTGCGGCAGAAGTGTATGCGCTGCTCAAATTGCGCAGTGAAGTGTTTGTAGTAGAACAAAACTGTGTGTTCTTAGACATGGATGACAAGGATCAAATGTGTCATCATTTGCTCGGCTACAAAGGTGAATTGCTGGCGGCCTATACCCGCATAGTGCCAACGGGTGTTTCTTATCCTGAGTATCCTTCTATTGGCCGGGTGGTTACTTCACCACAGGCAAGAGGCGAAGGTTTGGGTAAAATACTGATGGAAGAATCTATTCAACGTTTGTTTTCGTTGTATGGCCATGTGTCCATTAAAATTGGTGCTCAGTTGTACCTCAAAAAATTCTATGAGTCGCTTGGCTTTGAGCAATGTGGCGATGTGTATGATGAAGATGGCATTGACCACATTCCGATGTTGCGTTCGTAGTTGTTCGTTTTTGGTTTGGTGTTCGTTATGCGAGGTCGTTAAAATTATTTGTAAACTTTTTGAGTATTCAACAGGCGGGTTTTAGTAATTCGGCTAATTAAAAGAACCCAAAACTCCAAATAAAGAACCCAAAACAGCTTTTTAGAAAAGCCCCCACTCATCTTCAAATTCATCTCTCTCAAAACCCGCCACCCACTCTTTAAATAGTTCTCTGAATTTGTCTATTTCATTACGCACTAGTGTTATGTCTTCGTCGCTGGCTACTTTCATCATTTTAATGTTAGCAGTGCCTTGCTGAATGGTATTAGCCACCTGACGAATAATGGCTGCATTTTCCATGCGTTGCACATATATGTCAGCTGCTTCTGCGCCTCGTATTTTAGTAGGTATAATCAGGCTGTCGTCTAGCAGTTCGTGAGTCATGTCGTCTATGAACTGTTCGTCAAAGCTTTCGATGGCATAAGCAAGGTGCTCATCTGTTTCTTCGCCAGGTTTTGCTTCAGGTTTTTGCAAACTGGCGGCCAATGCCTGAAGCAACGAATACACCTGCCGCCACTGGTTGTACAGGTTAGCGGCACGTTCATCTTTCATTTGATGTTTCCACTCGTCGCCTTCGTCATCATCTCTGCGGTATTTGCGCAAATCAGCAAAGTGTTCATCATCCCAATGAGGTATAGGGTTGATGCTGTGCATATTGCTGAATGGAGAATCGTCTTTGGCAGGGGAAGCATTGAAAATAAAATCACGAATGAGGTGATTCTCTGCTGCATCGCCGCTTCGCATAATAACACGGGCTCCTTTCAAAAAAGCATATTCTTTCAGCACGGGCTCTATGGCTTCGAAAATGGCATTTGCATCGGGCCCAAAAAAGAAATAGCTGCCATCGGCATTGTTCATTTCAATTTCATGGCCATCATATTCGCCTATGGAATTGTTTTCAAACAATTGCAAAAACCGATCGCTTAATTCATAGAAAGGCCGATCGTCGGGCAATCCGTATTCAAACAAAATGGTGAGTGACTGTTCCATGTAAATGCCTGTTACTTAAACTTACATTGCACTGTTAATCCTGTGGGTGCAAAGTATTTGTCCATTACGTTGCAAATTCTGTCGCGGCTGGCCTGCAGGTATCGGAGGTTTTGCTCAAGCTGTGTGCGGCTTTTCGCATACAGCTGTTGTTGAAAAGCAGTATAAAACTCATCATCAGAAAAAACCAATAAACCTTTGCGGTTGCTGGTTTCCATGCGGTCGAGGCGCAACTCATAGCTCAGCAGTTTTGCGGGTGGAAATGTAATGATGACCACACTGTCTTGCTGTGAAATAGAAATGGACTCTTTCGAAACATCTACGCCATATTTAGCTTGGTATGGTACCATGATGGTAGCAGATTTTTCCGTAAAAAATGCCGACACTGAACTCCACCAGGATGCTTGCTGATCTACATTGGTTGATTTGTATGTAGTAGTGCCACTTACTTCCAGTGTTGCCAATTCGGCTATGTTTTTTACAAAAGCATAATTCTCAATTAATCGGGTAGTGCCTTTTTGAGTGCCCATCCATTTGCCAATAAAAAACGCTGCTACAATGAGCATGACTGCGGATAAAACAAATCTCAAGCTGTTGCCAAAAGTTTTCAAGACGAAGCTATTTTGTTGTGTTGATGGTATTGTAGTTTGGATGTATAGACGGTATTAAAAGCCTGATTTATTCTGCCAGGTTGTATGGATTCTTTCTCATGTTGTACAGCGCAAAATAGAACCAACTTCTACGGCGGGCAGAGGTAGTCGACCATCCTGCTGCAATTCGTGATACATCAGTAAATTTTATGGTGGCTCTGCGGATGCTGCCCTCAATCAATTCGCCGATGGCTACTGTTTGATCCCAACTGCCATTGCCTACTGGCGTTACCAACAGCATCATGCTGTCTCTGAAGAATGGATGACCTGTAGTTGTAAGTGTATACCAGTTTTCATTGACATCATACGCCACTGCAAAGTTGTCACTGCCATTAATTTCTGAAGCAAAGCTATCTACCAAACCCCAGGCAATCATTTGCGGGCCGGTAGCAATCGGTTGCCACCTGTTTAGTGCAAAGGTGGTACTGTTGATGGTGGTACTTCCGTACCGCATATACCCATACAATTGGTGCATGGTGCTATTGTAAATTAGCATGCCATATGCGTCATTGGTTACAGCATTCATTTGCGTAGTTGTGAGGCGGGGAATGATTAATGGCTTGCTGCCCGCACCTAAATCCAGAATGGAACTGGCATTTGGCGTAAGCGTACCAATGCCCACCGACTGACTATTTCCACCAAGAAATGTAACCACTGCAAGTAAGGTGTACAGGTATTTCATACTACTAATTTGTAGCAATGTAGGTACAAACTTTACCAATTCAAAGTGGTACTTGTTTTATCTCTGATGATTGAAACCCTGTAGCCATGCATATATGCCGGATGCAGTTTCTTGAAACAATGCATCTGCTACTACTGCGTGACCAGCAGCACTCAGGTGATAACGATCTTCGAGAAAAACTGCGTTTCCAGAAGCCATTGCTTTCTCCATTTCCGGAAAAACATCTACATAAGAAATGCCCTTTTCCCTGACTGTTTTTTTTAGTAATGTATTTACCGCTTCATATTGAATTTTAATGAGCTTGTTTTGATAACTGTTGATGCAGCCTATGATGATGAGTTGTATATTTTTTTGAGCACAAATGTTAGCTGTTGCTACCAATGCATCAACAATTTGACTACTTCCTTTTTTGTGAAATCCAACGGCCAGCCCCGCCAGTGCATTTACTGTGGCCAAAAGTTTGTTGAGTATACCCGATACATGTGCTTCACCTATTTCAGTATCATCAATAGTGATGGCATTGGTGGTGATGGACTGCCTGTTTTTTCCGGTAGCATATGGGTTTATCTGAAATGGAAACTTTCCTTTCTCTCGTACCGGTGTCAATAAGTTGCACCTCCTGAAAATGAGTGCCGGACGCAACTGTATAATGAGTATTTGTGGCACCAATGAGGATGGCTCGATAGCTGCCGCTTTAGCAGGCAACATATCAAAATCATTATGACCATCTAGTTGTATGTTGCTCCGAACACCATACGCTTCTGATAGTTTAGCCGAATATTTCCGGTAAAACAAATTGGATAATCCTAAGGCTTTTTGCCCCAGCATACAGCCGCCAATAAGGTGCATGTTTATTTGTTGCTGCATTGTGCTATATATTTTTTTGCTGCCCAATATTCATGTGGGGCTACAAATACCTGATCATCGGTGATACAAAAGCTGTATTGACTTGATTGAAAAGTTTCAATGAGTGCCAATGCATGACTGAGTTTGTTTGCCGGCTCTGCTGAAACAAGAGTTAATGGATCTGCAGTATGCGTGTTTGTCAACGCATGTTTTGACTGGCCATTGGTAAGGGTTGATATACCAAAGTTGGTTATGCCTGACAATCGGATATGATTGATAACTGCTGATAAAAACTGAAAATCTGTGAGTCTATTTACCGGGGGATGTATGTATGTAAAACCAGCAGTAGCAAGCGTATGCATCAGCGGTGCTACCACTTCCCAAAAAATTGTACAATCCTGTGTAGGAATAGGATAGCTGTTATTGCTGAGAAAATAATCCCAATGCCCAAAATGTATTTTGGAAATGCCCAATGATTTAGCCAGCGCCATTATTTCATCCAATTGCTGCAAACCTTCAACAGTTTCTAAGAGTACAATAAGTTCATCGTAGGAAATGTTTTTTACTGCATCGTAATAATGTTGCAGCTCTGCGGCACTATTTACTTTGGGCAATACAAGATTGTCAAGCTGTATAGGAAGTTGCTGAAGACATTTTATGTCAAGTTCAAAATCTTTACCACTGATATGATTTATTCGAATGCCCATGATTGCATGGTGCTCATGCATGTTGATCAAACTTTTCAACTTCTCCCGGGCTACCACTCTTGAAGTAGCAGTTTGTTCAGGCGCACCTGGTATCTCCAAACTGTCTTCAAGATCTACAATAGTGTGAATGCCACGTTTACCGTTTCTGCTCACAATGTTGCGTATTGTTTGCAGCTCATTATTCATGGATAAAAATTGGTATACCAGCATGAGCAGTTGAAATAGATGGCCAAGTATGTAGTATCAATACTACAAAACCATGGCATCAGGCCAGCAATTTACATGATAAAAAATATACATGCAATGATGCTGGTCATAACGGTTCATTTCTTAGAAAAGAAGGAAGCAAAATAGCTATGTAAAAAATGGATGCTGCACATATCGCAGCATCCATTTTTTATTACAGCATCCAAACTAGTTACAAGCATTACAACTCCAGCTTCAGGTACTTACCTGTGTGGCTTTCTTTCACTGCTACCAGTTCTTCCGGCGTGCCTTCAAACAAGATGCGGCCACCACCACTGCCTCCTTCAGGCCCGAGGTCTATGATGTGATCCGCTACTTTAATCACATCCATGTTGTGCTCAATTACCAGCACCGTATTGCCCCGGTCTACCAGTTTATTCAGTACATCGAGGAGCATTTTAATGTCTTGAAAATGCAGGCCGGTAGTGGGTTCATCCAGTATGTAAAACGTTTTACCGGTATCTTTTTTGCCCAGCTCTGTGGCCAGCTTTACCCGTTGTGCTTCGCCACCGCTGAGGGTTACGGCACTTTGCCCCAAGGTGATGTAACCCAATCCAACATCCTGCAGCACTTTTATTTTTCGGTACAGCCATGGCACAGCCTGAAAAAATTCTACGGCATCTTCCACGGTCATATCCAGCACATCGGCAATGCTCTTGCCTTTGTAGCGTATTTCCAGCGTTTCGCGGTTGTAGCGTTTGCCCTGGCATTTTTCGCAGGGCACATACACGTCGGGCAAAAAATTCATTTCAATCACCCGCATGCCGCCGCCTTCACATACATCGCAGCGGCCGCCTTTTACATTAAACGAAAAACGCCCCGGTTGATAGCCTCTGATTTTTGCTTCGGGCACACTGGCAAACAACTGGCGTATTTCGGTAAAGAAACCGCAGTAGGTAGCAGGGTTGCTGCGAGGTGTTCTGCCAATGGGGCTCTGGTCTATTTCAATTACTTTGTCAATATGCTCCAGTCCTTTGATGGCCTTGTAAGGCATTACACTCATGCGGCTGGCTTTAAAAGAATGATTGCTCAGCAGCGGATACAAAGTATCGTTGATGAGGGTGCTCTTGCCACTACCGCTTACGCCACTCACCACAATCATTTTACCCAGCGGCAGTTTCACCGAAACGTTTTGCAACGTGTGTCCGCTGGCACCTTTTAGTTCAATGGTTTTGCCATTGCCTTTGCGCCGCTGTTCGGGCACAGGTATGGCTTGCTGACCACTCAAAAAGTCTGCCGTTTCGCTGCTGTTTTGCATCACCTCTTGCGGTGTGCCGCTTACCACTACACGGCCACCATGCCGTCCGGCTTTCGGGCCAATGTCTACCAGAAAATCGCTGGCCAGCATGATGTCTTTATCATGCTCTACCACCAACACACTGTTGCCAATATCCCGCAGGTGTTGCAAAGCAGTTATCAGCCGGTGGTTGTCACGCTGGTGCAAACCAATAGAAGGCTCATCGAGTATGTAGGTAATGCCTTGTAACTGACTTCCGATTTGTGTAGCCAGCCTGATGCGTTGGCTTTCGCCGCCGCTCAGCGTTTTGGTAGGGCGGTTCAAAGTGAGATAGGTGAGGCCTACATTAATCATGAACTGCAGGCGTTCCCGAATTTCTTTCAGCACATCTTTGGCAATGGCATTTTGCTTGTTGCTCAGTTGTGTTTCAATGCCATCAAACCACAGCGCCAGTTTATCTAAATCAACACTGCTGAGTTCGGCAATGTTTTTACCCGCTACTTTAAACCACAGGCTTTCTTTTTTCAACCGGGCAACGTTGCAGGTGGGGCAGGTGTCGAGTTTCATGTAACCTTCGGCCCAATCACGTATACTATCGCTACTGCTGCTGTTGAACCAGCGCTTAATCATCGGCACAACACCTTCAAACACCGTGTCGTAATAGCCGCCGCTGTGTTTGGGTAAACCATCATCTTCGAAATCTACCAACAGCGAATCTTCATGTGCCGTTTCGCTGCCGTGCAGTATGATGTTCAGTTGCGCTTCCGGCAGTTCTCCAACCGGTTTTTTCAAATTGATTTTGTGCTTCTTCGCCAGTGCTTCCACCTGTTTGTAAATCCACGCATCCCGCTGCTCACCCAGGGGCGCTATGCCGCCTTCGGCAATGGGTATACTAGCATCGGGTATCACCGCTTCCATATCAATGGTGTACACCGTGCCCAAGCCTTTGCAATGTGGGCAGGCACCATACGGACTGTTGAACGAAAACGAGTTGGGCGACGGTTCGTCGTAGCTGATGCCTGTGTCTTCGCACATCAGGCTCTTGCTGTATTGTGTTACTTTATCCGTGTCGTTGTCCAGCACCTGCATCAGGCCCTTGCCTTGCTGCAAAGTTTTCTGCACACTCTGGCTCAGCCGCACTTTCATATCCGGTGTTACGGCCAGGCGGTCTATCACCAATTCAATGTCGTGAATTTTGTAGCGGTCCACCTGCATCTTCGGCACCAGGTCTTTCACTTCGCCATCTACCCGCACTTTCAGGTAGCCTTTTTTGCGCAGTTCTTCAAACAGCTCCCGGTAGTGGCCCTTGCGGCCACGTACTATCGGCGCCAGCAGACTTATTTTTTTCTTCGCATACTTGCTGCTGATATTTTCTACAATTTCTTCTTCGCTAAACTTCACCATTTGCTTGCCCGTTTCGTAGCTGTACGCATCGGCAGCACGGGCAAACAACAGGCGCATGAAATCGTAAATCTCCGTCACCGTACCCACGGTACTGCGGGGGTTTTTGTTGGTGGTTTTTTGCTCTATCGAAATCACGGGGCTCAGGCCGGTAATCTTGTCTACATCGGGGCGTTCCATATCGCCCATAAACTGTCGGGCATAGGCGCTAAAGCTTTCCATGTAGCGGCGTTGGCCCTCGTTGTAAATGGTATCAAAAGCCAGCGACGATTTGCCGCTGCCACTCACCCCGGTAAATACCACCAGTTTGTTTTTAGGGATGCGCAGGTCAATGTTTTTGAGGTTGTGCTCCCGGGCACCTACTATCTCAATCACGTCGTTGGTATGGACTGCCGCAGCAGCCGTGGGGGAAGTTTTTTTGCTGGCCATAGTTGGAGATGCGAATGTAAAACAACCAACAGTAGTAAAGGTTGCAGAAAGTGGTTTTCGAAGTTCACAAGTTCCAGCGTTCACAAGTTGCAATGTTCACAAGTTCGTTTCCCAACTTTTGTATTCCTTATTCTTTATTCCTTATTTCCCCTCGCATTAAACTCCAACCTATCTTGCCCGTCTATGCCGTTTATGATTGCTACTACCACCCGCTTCGTGGCTGCCGGAGCCCTTATTTGCTGCAGCTTGCTGGCTTGCAAAAAGGACGCCACAACTTCCGGCAGCAGCAGCACTGAAACCTACCCATCCGTTGCGGCCACCTTTGCCGGCCGTATCAATCTGGCCAATCTTGATAATTATGCCGGCCAAACCGTGCCTGCTTACATCAGCAAAAACAATGCTCCTGGCTTTGCCATCAGCAACGCCAAAGCAACCTTGGGCCGGGTGTTGTTTTACGATAAACAACTGAGCATCGACAACAGTATTTCCTGCGGTAGTTGCCATCAGCAATCCCTCGCTTTCAGCGATACGTTTATGGCCAGCAAGGGCGTAGAAAATGGCCGCACTGCAAGGCACAGCATGCGCCTCATCAATGTTCGCTTTGGCAACGAAGCGAAGTTCTTTTGGGATGAACGAGCTGCCAATCTGGAAGCCCAAACCACACAGCCCATAAAAGACCACGCCGAAATGGGTTTCAGTGGCAGTAGCGGCCGCCCTGCATTTTCCTCACTCATCAGCAAGCTGCAAGCGTTAGCGTATTATCAGGAGCTGTTCAAGTTTGTGTATGGCGATGCTACCGTATCGGAGATGCGTATTCAGGAAGCCTTGTCGCATTTCATTCGCAGCATTCAATCCTTCGATTCCAAATACGATGCGGGCCGAAGTCAGGTGCCCAACGATGCGCAACCTTTTCCCAATTTCACAGCACTCGAAAATCAGGGCAAGCAATTGTTTTTACAGCCACCAGTGTTCAATCCAAATGGTGTACGAACCGCTGGTGGCGCCGGCTGTCAGGGTTGCCATGCAGCACCCGAATTTGACATTGACCCCAATAGCCGCAACAATGGCGTCATTGGTAAAATAGGCGGCGGCAATGATGTGGCCGTTACCCGTTCACCCAGCCTGCGGGATGTAGTAAAAGCTGATGGCACTGCCAACGGGCCGTTCATGCACATCGGTTTATCCAATCAGTTAATGACAGTCATCGATCATTACAACAGCATCAATACTGCTGGCAACAACAACCTCGATCCGAGGTTGATGCCCGGTGGCCAGCCACAACAGTTGCAACTTACCGCCAACGAAAAAAATGCACTCGTTGCTTTCATTCGTACGTTGGGTGGCAACGATGTGTACACCAATGCCCGTTGGAGTAGTCCGTTTTAACTGCCACTACTTTTTATTTTTCAAAAGCTTTTTTAACCTGCTCCAGCGGCACACCTAAAATGCTCACCGCAAGGGTGTTCAATTTGTCTTCAGGCCCGGTAAAATGATACATGCGTTGCACATGATTGATGGAAGCACCGGGCAACAAAAAGGCTGCCGGCGAAGAACTTTCAAGTTCATAAAACGGACCAAGTTGTCCGCCACCAGCCAATGGAACTTTATTCTTTGAGATTACTTTACCTGAAATGTGTATTGCTCGTTTTTACCGATGCTCATTTCTTTTGTTTTGGCTGTGCCAACACCTGCCATCACCAATTGCGAAACTGTAATGTTGCCGTACAGTACTTTCAGTGTAGCTGCTTTGCCTTCCACGGTGCACGTGCCCCATGCATAGCCATTGCTCCAGAAGTATGTGCCGGGCTTCGATGTAATGCTGATGGTTTTTTCAGGAGCATTGTAGTTGAACTCACTCAAGGCGAGTATTGCCGACCAGCTGGCCATAGCCCTGGCGTAGTGGTGGCCGCATTCCGGCTCATCAAAAGGGTTTCTTTTTTCGCCATCAAACCTGCTGCGGATGCTGCTGATACATTTCAATCCCGCTTCTGTTTGTCCTTCGTAGAGCATGCCTACGGCAGCAGCATATTCAAACCCTGTCATCGACTCGGCAAAGTAGGGGAACGGCACCTTTAACCGGCCTTTGGGCCAGCTGGCCATAATCAATCCGGATTCTTGGTTCATCACAAACGACCGCATGTTGTTGAACGAATAGTCGAAGCTCTCTTTGAAGTTGTACTTCATCACGGTTTGCAACGTTGTTTGTATGTTTTCCTTTTTTGCCAGATAGCCCAATCCGCTGACATGGGCCATGTATTGCCCCACCAATTGATCTACCAAACAACCGGAGCCCAACTGAAATTTTGGAATCTGTACGGTGGTATCATTCATGTCAATGAATTGGAATGTTTTGGGTGCGGTGATCTTATGTTCATAATACTCACCGTTGAAAAGATGCTGATCTACCCAGGCGCTGCCTTTTTTGAAAACCTGATTACATTTTTCAGCAAAGGCTTTGTCATTCATGGCGAGTGCCATATTGTAGCATGCTTTCAAAGCACCGAAATACCAAAACTGCATTTGCGGGTTCGGGCCAAAATAATTCACGTCCATGGTGTTATGCTGTCTGCCTTCCTGTACGCCATCTGCATTGGCGTCCCATCCGCCTTCAATCCATGCGTACGACATGGCTGCTTTCACCTTTGGCCAATACTTTGTCAGAAATGCTTTATCGCCAGATAAAGTCCAGTCGCGGTAAAAACGCATGATGGTGCCCATTTGCCCATCGGCGGCTGCCACATGATCCGTTTTTTCATTCAACTCTAGTGGCAGTACAACCCGGTTGAACATTTTACCATTTTCTCTGGTGGCGTAGGTAAACTCCACGTCACGCATGGTTTTGGATAAATCGCCGAAGAGAGAGGAGGTGGCAGTTTCATAGTTCCAAACATGGGTGCAGCTACCGCTGCAAGAACCAAATTCATCCATGATACCTTCCCATCCAAGCATGTGCCCCGAAGGGATACGAAAAACAGTTTGGGAACGCAACGTAGAAAGATTAAACAAGGCTGCTTCTTTTACCACCGTTGGAATACTGCTGCTCAAAAATGCCTGAACAAAATCAATGGTCTGCTTTTCGTAGGCGGGCATGTTGGGGGCTTCTTTGGTAATGACATCCCATGCATTGGCATACTTGGTAGTGTAATAATTACCAATCACCTGTCCTTTATAATTGAAGGTTCGTGAGCCATTCCAATCGAGGCGGTTGGGGAAATGCCAGGTGATGTAAAAAGTGAACGTTGCTGTAGCCTTGGCCGGTATGGTTTTCTTTACGCCCAGCGAAGCCATCGGGTTATCATCCACCAATGCTGCTTTATCGGTGAACAAACCATCTGCGCTGAAGTCGTCCCATAAATCGAGAACGGTATTTTCCCATTCGTTCTTAGTGCCTGAGCGGCGATAGGTTACCATTTCCTGATCGGGTGTAGTAAGGGCAATCGTTCCCCAGGCGGCATCTGTTTTAGCTACGCCTTCACTTGTCATGTAAATGCCTTTTACGCCATCTGCCGCTTGATAAGTGTTGCTATTTTTCTTGGCACCAGTTGGTATCACATCACCTTTCCAATCGCGGATGTAATTGCTGCCGTCTTGCCCAATAAAGTTGCGCATGTTGCCAGCTACAGCCACTTCCATGGGAGCATTGGTCATGTTGGTTACTTCATATTTCAGTACAGCAATGGGTATGCCACTCACATCGCTGTTTCCTGGTACAAAAGGGTTGAAGCCTTTTATTGTAACGGAAACCGGCAACAGGTTGTCAGATAAGTTGACTTGTCCAAAAGGATAGGCTGCATCGAATGACGCAGCCGTAAAGCGGGGAATGCCATGATGGTTGACGGGCCTTCCTTCGTAGTGCTGATATTCACTTGGATGCAGCGGGCCCATGAGTCCTTTGGTCATGGCGGCCTTATCTGCCGGCTTTACATAAATGGCAAAAAAAGGAGCATCGTTACCAGGCGTAACAGTACTGAATTTGATGCCGGGCTTATTCATGATTTGCCAGTCTCGCAGCTCACCACGCCCACCCAGCGACACAGTACCTGTGCCAATGCCACCCAGTGGTAAGGCAATGTTGAGCAAATGCTGTTGGTCATAATGTTTTAAAACTGGCCATTCGGATGGTTGGGCATTCGCAATAAAACATGCAAGCACTAAAAAACACAGCAATCTGGTTTTCATAGACGACAAACAATTTATTACTTGTAAAAATCAGGGAATTTGATTGCTTTAATAGTTCAAAAAACATCACCTAATGATGCTTTTTTTCCATGGGAATTTTGTGTTTAGTCTTTTCAGCAATGACACTATTGTAGGTAGTTGGGTAGCGAGCAGTATAGTAGCAGCAACGTGCAACATAGCTAAACTATAATCAAAGCGCCCCGGTTGAATGCCGTTGCATTCTATTGTTCAACAGCTAGATAATGAGTGCAGTATTGATGTCTGTTAAGTGTAGGGTTTTTCTTTTCCAAAGAAAGCCTCGTACAAGTTTTTCCTGTTCAAAGCCCTTTTAGTTCCTACTTCTGCTTTCAACCCTCCCCAAAATCCCCTAACTTTTCCCTCCCGGCCCTGCTATACAGGGTTTGCGGTTGGCACCAATGGGATATCATCTGTACCATACAGGCAAGTTCATGCTTATGGCGTGGCGGCAGCAGAAGTGTTGGCTGGTGCTGTTGGCATGCTGTTTTCATACCCATTTGTTTGCCCAAACCTGTCCACCCAATATCGATTTTGAAAAAGGCACCCTCGATGGCTGGCGATTCTTTTCCGGCAGTGTGCTCGATCAGGGCGGCATCAATGTGTTTGATTTAACGGAGTCGCCCACGCCGGAGCCGGGCCGACATACCATTATTCCTGCTGCCACGGCCGGTTTAGATCCTTTTGGCAACTTCCCCATGCGTAGCCCCAATGGCAGCGATTATTGTGTAATGCTTGGCAACAACACTGGCG
>JADLHL010000101.1 GCA_020848815.1 Chitinophagaceae bacterium
AGAAAAAATACTACACAGGAAAGTTGGGTTGGCTCAGGCACTTACTGCAACAACTGTTGAAATGGATGCTTTGGTCATACATTTTATTTGAATGCATTTGGGGATTGAATTATTACCGAAAAGGTTCAGCTTATCTGCTTCAACTGCAGCCCGATGTGTATACAACTGCCGATGTAGATACGCTTTTGTATACAGTGAATGCCCGACTACATTCATTAAGTAAAGACAGCATTGCCATTCGTCAATCATTGACACAGGATAGACAGCAACTCAATGAAATGGTGACTGCTGCGTATGCAAATGCTTCACAGCTATATAGCTGGCTTGCGTTGCAGCACAGCAGTTTGAAACCTAATCTGCTCGGGCCTTTACAATCATACACCGGCTACGGTGGTTATTTGTTTCCATTCACTGGCGAAGCGCAGGTAAACTTTCACGCCCCTGCATTTACGCTGCCGTTTACAGTGAGTCATGAAGTGGCGCATCAGCTGGGTTTTGGCAGCGAAAGCGAAGCCAATCTCATTGGATATTTAGTTGGCAAACAATCCACTGCTGCATTGTTGCAATACAGCACTTATGCCGAAATGCATGACTATGCCGTCAGCGACATGTGGGTGCGGGATAGTGTTTTGGCGAAGCAGCGATACAAAGAAGTGCCTTACATGCTGCAGTTGCATCGCAAAGAAATGCGGCAATGGGTGATGGAACACAAGCATCCTGCACAGCAGTGGCTTAATTGGATATACGAACGATACTTGTGGAGCAACAATCAGCCACAGGGCCTGCAATCGTACAACAGGGTAGTGGCATGGCTGATTGCTTATGGAAAAAAATATGGCTGGCATCAGTTGTAATGCCAGCCATATTTGATATTGGAAACGATTAGCCTAAATCGGTCATCGTTACTTTCACATCCAGCTCAGTTGTGTTGAGCAGATAGTCAGCCATCTCTTCATTAAGGCTGTAGCTTTTACTGCTCATCATTTCAATATCAAAATTGCGAATGCTATCCCGCACCAAAAATTTCAGTTTGGTGCCACCCACATTTTTCTTGAGTTGTTGTTCCATAAACCCAATCATTTGTGTGGTAATATTAGATGGCTCAATAAGAATATCTACCTGTTTGGTGGCACTGGTACGCAGGGTTTCCAGCAAATAAATGCCCGATATTTTAAACTCCCAACCTTGCTGTTCCAACTGCTGGTCGGGGCCGTATTTCATGCGGGGTTTGTGTTGGCCTACCACATATAAGTTCAAGCCGATATTGAGGAACTGCGCATACTTCGTATAGTCCTGGCTCCATAAGGCAAACTCTGCTTTGCCTGTATAATCTTCAATGGCAAGGATGGCAAAGTTTCTGCCCGTACGTGTGGTGCGATGTTGTGCACTCACCACCAAACCTGCCAATCTGAATGGCTGGCCCGGACTTGCTTGTTCATTGATACTTTCAGTAAATTCATTGAATTTACCCAATGGCGTTACGCCATAATGCCTTAGTTCAAATCGGAAATGATCGAGTGGGTGTCCACTCATAAACATGCCCGTTACATCTTTTTCATGCCCGAGTTTATCCGTCAATGTCCATTGGTCGCATGGCGGCAGCTTAGGTAGCTGCACATCCAGACTGTCGGCAAGGTTGCCAAACAATGTGTTGGCGGTGCTGGCACTTTGCTGCTGCAGTTGGTTGCCATAGCGAATGATGCGTTCCAAGCCGTTCATGCTTTCGCCCTTTGGCACAAAAAAGTATTGTGCCCGGTGCAGGTCTTCGAAGCAATCAAATGCACCGGAATAGATGAGGCTTTCCAGCGATTTTTTATTCACGGTTCTTTGATTGATGCGCTTGATAAAATCAAATACATTTTGATAGCGGCCGTGTTGTTCCCGCTCTTCAATGATGCTTTGAATAGCAGCTTCGCCCACGCCTTTCAAACCACCCAAACCAAAACGGATTTCTCCTTTTTTATTTACAGCAAAACCTTGCTTCGATTCGTTGATATCCGGACCAAGCACTTTAATGCCCATGCGTTTGCACTCTTCCATGAAGAAGGTGATTTTTTCCAAGGCACCGGCATGGTTGAGTACCGCCGCCATGTATTCGCTGGGGTAGTGGGCTTTGAGGTACGCTGTTTGGTATGCCACAAATGCATAGCACGTAGAATGCGATTTGTTGAATGCATATTGGGCAAAGGCTTCCCAGTCGGTCCAAATCTTTTCCAGTTTGTCGGCCGCCATGCCTTTGGCAATGGCACCATCCACAAACTTGCCTTTCATTTTGTCCAGCGTCTTGCGGTCCTTTTTACCCATTGCTTTCCGCAGTACGTCGGCATCGCCCTTGCTAAAACCCGCCAGCTTTTGGCTCAGCATCATCACCTGTTCTTGATACACGGTAATGCCGTATGTTTCTGCCAGGTATTCTTCCATTTCAGGCAGGTCGTATTCAATGGGTTCTAGGCCGTGCTTACGGGCAATGAACTTGGGGATGTATGCCAGCGGGCCCGGACGATACAAGGCGTTCATGGCAATCAAATCGGCAAACTGGTCTGGCTTTAGTTCACGGAGATACTTCTGCATGCCCGAACTTTCAAACTGAAACGTAGCGTTGGTTTCACCACGTTGATACAGCTGATATGTTTTGGCATCATCCAGTGGTAATTCATCGGGTTCAATATCTACTCCATGATTTTCTTTGATGAGTTCCAATGCCGTTTTCAAAATGGACAAGGTTTTCAATCCCAAAAAGTCCATTTTAATTACACCGGCTTCTTCAATCACACTACCTTCTATTTGTGTAACCCACAAATCAGAATCTTTGGCAGTAGCTACAGGTATCAGTTCTGTCAAATCTTGCGGAGCAATGATGATACCTGCAGCGTGGATGCCTGTGTTGCGAACAGAACCTTCCAAACGTTCGGCTTCTTTCAGTACCTGCGCCCTGATGTCGGTGCCCTTGTATATTTCCCGTAGCTGTTTTACGTTCTCAATATCTTCCGGCGCCAGCTGTTCTTTTTCTTCCAGGCTTTTTTCGCCTTCTTTTTTAGTGAGTGGTGCTTTGAGCACCCGGCCCAAATTGGTACCTGGCTTATCGGGCACCAGCTTTGCCAATGCGTTGCTATCTGCCAATGGCAAATCGAGTACACGGGCCACATCTTTGATACTCATTTTGGCAGCCATGGTGCCGTAGGTAATAATCTGCGCTACCTGTGCTTTGCCATATTTGTCCACCACATAATCAATTACCCGCTGACGGCCTTCATCATCGAAGTCCGTATCAATATCGGGCATGCTCTTGCGGTCGGGGTTGAGGAAACGTTCGAACAGCAGATTGTATTTAATGGGGTCTATATTGGTAATGCCGATGCAATAAGCCACGGCACTACCCGCTGCCGAACCACGACCCGGACCCACAAACACACCCAAATCACGACCGGCTTTGATGAAGTCGCTTACAATCAAAAAGTAACCGGCAAAGCCCATGATTTTAATGGTGTTCAACTCGAAGTCGAGGCGTTCACGTGTCGACTCCGAAATTTCACCATAGCGTTTCATGGCACCTTCGTAAGTGAGGTGCTTCAGAAATTCCCATTGGTTCAGCACATCGCTTTCATGAATTTTGAATGATGGCGGAATGGGAAAGTTGGGCAGTAAAATGTCTTTCTTCAGGTTCAACACTTCCACACGATCTACAATCATGTTGGTGTTGTCTATCGCTTGAGGAATGTCGCTGAAGAGCTTCGACATTTCATCCGGTGTTTTAAAATAAAACTGATCGTTGGGAAATTTGAAGCGCCGGTTTTTCATGTGCACTTCATCATTCGTCATGTCATCAAAGCCCGGTGTGCTTTGCTTTTCACCGGTGTTGATGCACAGCAAAATATCGTGGGCGTTGTAATCGTCCTGGTCGGTGTAGTGGCTGTCGTTGGTGGCAATTACCGGTACGTTGTACTTCTTGGCAAAGCGCATCAGCACTTCATTAATCTGGTCTTGCTCGGGCATGTTGTGCCGCTGCAATTCAATGAAGTAATCATCGCCAAACAAATTATGCCACCACTGAAACTCTTTTTCTGCAGCTTCTTCACCATCGTGCAAAATGGTTTGGGGCACATAAGCACCAATGCAACAGGTGGTGGCAATCAAACCTTCGTGGTATTTTTCAATCAGCGATTTTTCTATACGCGGATACTTGCTGTACATGCCCTCAATAAAACCCAACGAGGTGAGTTTGATGAGGTTTTGATAGCCCTGTTTGTTTTTGGCCAGCAATACCTGATGGTAGCGTTCGTCTTTTTGCTCTTTGGAAAAAGTTTTGCGGTGCATGTTTTCCACCACATAAAACTCACAGCCTACAATGGGTTTTACCACTGGCTCAATTTTGTCTGAGCCATCTTCATTTTTGCCCACCACACGGGTGTTTTTCCAAGCCTGGCTCACAAATTCAAAAGCGCCAAACATGTTGCCATGGTCGGTTATGGCAAGGCCGGGCATGTTGTTGGCCGCTGCTTTTTTGTACAGCGAATCGATGCTGGCGGCGCCATCGAGCAATGAATACTGAGTATGACAATGGAGGTGGGAAAAACAAGGCATAACGCTACAAATTTTCGGTACTATTTACCACAATGCAAGGGGTCAAATTTGGCGTAAAAGGGCGGATGATACGGCTTTCATTTTCCACAAAACCGTACAATTTTTTTAGGAAAAATGTAAACCGTTGAGGCTCAATTGTGGCACGGTTTTATTGATACAATGACTGTCAATTTTGACAGCCGGATGATGGTCGCTAGGCATTTTCCGGTATTTTTGCCCCTCGATAAATTTGTGTGGATGGAGTTGATGATCAAACGATTGTGTACTATATGTGTGATGGCCATGTTGCTGCTCTGCAGTAGCTATGCCGAAGCGCAGCGGAAAAGCAGTGCCAATAAGCCTGCACCGAAAAAATCGACCACTCAAAAAAAGCCTGTTAGTAAAAAGAAACCTGTGCCTCGGGTAACACTGGCGAAAGCTATTCCTCAGGTAAAAGACAGCCTGCTGGAAAGAGACATTCCGCTTCGCAATTTCGATTCTATTTTGATGGCGGCCCGTCGTCAGGAAACATCTTTAAAAAGCCCTGATTTTAACCTCGGAAAAACGCTGGGTACTGCGTTGGAAAATTTCATTCCGGTTCAATTCAAATACGCCATTCTGCTGAATGAATCGGTAGAGAAATTATCGAACCTGGTGTTGTACAAAAACATTGATGATTGGTACGGTACCCGCTACCGCTATGGTGGCAAAACCACAAAGGGTATTGATTGCTCGGCTTTCATGCAGGTTATTTCGGAATATACATTTGGCTGGGTGCTGCCACGCACTGCCCGTGAGCAATATGTGGCCATGCAAGGCATTAAGCGGGATGAATTGCGGGAAGGCGATTTTGTTTTCTTCAACACTACCGGCGGCATTAGCCATGTGGGCATGTATTTGCAAAACAACAAATTCATTCATGCCAGCAGCAGTGAAGGCGTAAGCATTGGCGACTTGCAAAGCAAGTATTGGAGCCGCCGGTTTATTGGTGCCCGCCGCATGCCAGAAGTTTCACCAGCTACCGCAGCGCCTACACAGTTGGATTGATTAATCCTGATACCGGATATACAAATTTTTATTCCACTCACTACTGATGTTTTCATCATTCAATGATGTGGCAATCGTTGTCCATTCGTTGGCGTGTATGGTTTTCCAAACACCCTGTCCATTGCCTGTGGGCAAATACACAGGCAAACGAAATGCAGCGTTACAATCAGTAAACTTCACCTTTAACTGTCCACTATTGATGCTCCATTGCAACAACGGAATTTGTGTGGTTCGCAGATATTGATCAAACACCGCTTTCACATCAAACGACACAAACTGTTGCATGTATGCCTGCAGTTCTACAGTAGAAGTGGTGCCATGATAATAGGTTTTGTACATGCCCCGCAGCAGCTGCCGAAAACTGCTGTCGTTTTGCATGGCCGTACGAATGGTATGAATCATGTTGGCCGCTTTGTAATACATATCGCCACTGCCTTCGTGGTTTACGCCATATTCACCAATAATGGGCCGGTCGTTCATGATGTTTTTGCGAATACCTTGTACATACGCTTCGCCGGCAGCTTTGCCAAACAGGCATTGAGTGTAAATGGTTTCGCTGTAGTTAGTAAAGCCTTCATGAATCCACATGTCGGCAATGTCTTTGCTGGTAATGTTGTTGCCAAACCATTCGTGCCCGCTTTCATGAATAATGATGAAATCCCATTTGGAACCCCATCCTGTACCGCTCAGGTCGCGGCCGCGGTAGCCATTCATGAAGTTGTTGCCATAGGCCACGGCACTTTGGTGCTCCATGCCCAGGTGCGATGATTGTACGAGTTTATATCCATCGGCATAAAAAGGATAGGGGCCAAACCAATGCTCAAAACATTGCAGCATCGGCTTCACTTGTTTGAATTGTTCTTTGGCTTTTTCCAATTCATAATCTAGCACCCAATAGCTGCAATCGAGCACACCATCTTCGCCGTTGTATTGTTCTTCAAACGATACATACTTGCCGATGTATGGAATGATGTTGTAATTATTGATGGGATTTTTTACTTCCCAGCGCCAGGCTGTTTTATCGCCCATAGGCATTTTGTTGGTGAGTCGTCCGTTGCCTACTGCAGTCAATGTATCGGGCACAATCATTGTAAGCGATGCGCCCAAATCAGGCTCATCACTTTGGTGGTCTTTGCAAGGATACCAAACGGAGGCCCCCAAGCCCTGACAAGCCACCGTCATCCATGGGCGGCCTTTGTTGTCTTTTGCCCAAACCCAGCCACCATCCCAGGGGGCACGTACGGCCTTGCGTGGCTGGCCATGATAGTAAATGTGGAGGTTGTGTTCACCAGCTTGCATTTGTGCAGGCATTTGCAACAAGGCTGTGTTGTTTTTTCTGGTAAAAGCAATGCGCTGTTGTTGATTGAGCACAATGCTGTCTATCTGCAAGGGCTGTTGCAAATCAATCTGCATGAGCTTGCCAGGCTTACTGCTGCTAAAGCGAATGCTGGTTTGTGCAACAATGGTTTCGCTGGTATAATCAGGTGTTACGATAATGTCGTAGCGCTGCACATCCCACCAGCTACGGTTGGCATTGAGTGTGCCCCGCAACGAATCGTCGACGGTAAATTTTTGTGGCGTTCTGCCTAATTGCGCCTCTACTAAAGCAGGCAGCATGATTGCCAACAGGCTGGTTACAACGGATATACGCATGTAGCAATACTACTAAACCGCAGTGATATGCAGCAACAAAAAATCCGGGTTATTGACCCGGATTTGATTTGCGTAATTTTTCCTGAAATACTTTTCGAAACTTATCCAATTTCGGTTTGATTACATAGGTGCAGTAACCGTAGTTGGGGTTGTTGGCATAAAAATTCTGGTGGTAATCTTCTGCCGAATAAAAGTTTTTATAAGGACTGATTTCGGTTACAATGGGGGCGTCAAACGCACCGCTTTTATCCAAATCAGCTTTGTATTTTTCTGCCAGTTCTTTTTGAGAAGGGCTGTGGTAAAAAATGGCCGAACGATATTGCGGACCAACATCGGCACCCTGGCGATTGGGTGTAGTGGGGTCATGTGTTTTCCAAAACACTTCCAGCAATTCATCAAAACTGATTTGCTCCGGATTGTAAACAATTTGCGTTACCTCGGCATGTCCTGTGGTTTTGCTGGTAACCTGCTCGTAGGTGGGATTGGCTACATGGCCACCGCTGTAACCGCTGGTTACTTTCAATACACCTTTCAATTCCTGAAATACAGCTTCTGTACACCAAAAGCAGCCTGCACCAAACGTGGCGGTATCTGTAGTTTCCATGGTTCTGTTTAGCATGCTTACGCTCAACGATTGAGATTGTACGTTTGGTTGGTTACACCCCGCCAACATCAAGCCTCCTGCCACAGTAGCCAACACCAAAACATTCATCATGAGTAATCGCATTTTCAAAAGCAAAGTTGGTTCAATAAGGGAACACGAAGTGCACGTGTGGCGGCAAATTAACACTAACTAAAGATAAACAATGTGACCCCCATGCCCAGAATGCAAAAGGTATCTTAAAATCTGCTGATATTCGTCGGGCTGTTTGATGGCCCATCGATAAGTGCAACATTCATTCAACAAAAATGTAATTCGTTCATGATAGATTTTGAACCTACCCTGGCCTTTGCCCGCCAGCAAGACGCTACAGATGCTTTACAAGCTTTTAAAGCCGCTTTTCATTTTCCACAGCATAATGGGCGCAATGCTATTTACTTCTGTGGCAATAGTTTGGGCCTGCAACCCAAGGCTGTAGCCAATGCTATACACACTGAATTACAAAGCTGGCAGCAACTGGCGGTGGGTGGTTATTTCGGCGGTACCAATCCATGGTTGTATTTTCAGGATTATTGCAAACCCACATTGGCCAAGCTGGTGGGTGCTGCCTCACATGAAGTAACAGTGATGAATGCACTAACGGTGAATCTGCATTTGCTCATGTTGTCGTTTTACAAACCCAGTGGCAACCGATACAAAATCATGATGGAAGCCGGCGCCTTTCCCAGCGACCAATATGCGGTGGAAACACAAGTGCGGCAATACGGCTTCAATCCCGATGAAGCTATTATAGAAATAGCGCCAAGAGCTGGTGAAAAGACTTTGCGAACAGCAGATATTATCGAGAGCATCAACACTCATGCAGATGAATTGGCGCTGGTGATGTTTGCCGGCATGAATTATTATACCGGCCAGTTGTTTGACATGGCGGCCATTACCAAAGCTGGTCATGCAGCAGGAGCGATGGTGGGCTTCGATTTGGCACATGTTACCGGCAATGTACCCGTGCAATTGCATGATTGGGATGTAGACTTTGCTGCATGGTGCAGTTACAAATATTTGAATGCTGGCCCGGGTGCTGTGGGCGGTGTATTTGTACATGAAAAGCATGCACAAAATGTACAGCTTGGCCGCTTGGGCGGCTGGTGGGGCAATGATGAAAAGACCCGATTTAAAATGGAAAAAGGCTTTGTGCCCAAAGCTGATGCCAGTGGCTGGTGCATGAGTACATCGCAGGTGATGAATACCGTGTGCCTGAAAGCTTCGCTGGAAATGTTTGAACAAGCAGGCATTGAAAACCTTCGAGCCAAAAGCATTCAACTTACGGCCTATTTGCAGTACCTGCTGCAGCAGTTGCCCAATCTTTCTTTTGAAATTATTACGCCTTCCAATCCAGATGAACGTGGTGCCCAGTTGTCTTTATATTTCAAAGAAAATGGCCGGGCCATTCATGATGCCATGCATGCTGCTGGTATCATTGTCGATTATCGGGAACCCGGCGTAATTCGTGTGGCACCAGCGCCCATGTATTGTAGCTTTGAAGATGTGTATCGGTTTTACGAAATCCTGAAAACGCAATTTTAATATGTCGCAGCATATCCACAGCCTCTTATGCCTTGGCGATAGTTATACTATTGGCGAAGGTGTTCCGTTGTACGAATCTTTTCCATACCAAACCATGCAATTGCTGCGTAAAGCAGGAGTGCATGTACATGCTCCGGAGATGGTGGCCAAAACTGGTTGGACTACTTTCGAACTGGCAGAATACCTTATTCATCATCAGTTGGAAGAGTCGTACGATGTGGTGTCGTTGTTGATTGGCGTCAACAATCAATACCGTGGTTTATCCATTGAAAGTTTTCAGGAAGATGCTGAATTTCTATTACGCAAAGCCATTCATTTAGCAGGCAATTTATCACATCGGGTAGCGGTGTTGTCTATACCAGATTGGGGCGTTACGCCATTTGCAAAAGACAGAGATAAGGATGCTATTGCACAACAGATTGATGCATTTAATGCCGTGCTGCAAGTACTATGCGAAAAGCATAAAGTCACTTTTCTGGATCATAGCATTGCCAGCAGAGCCGCAGCTAACGACAGCAGTTTATTAGCCAGCGATGGTTTACATCCCTCAGGAAAATTGTACGCACAATGGGCTGCATCTTTCGCTGATTGGATGCAGCAGCAAATACACAAGCATTAATTGCCCACTTCACTAAGCTCTAACCAACGCATTTCTTTTTCTTCAAGTTCGTTGGTTACTGCAATCAATCTGGCTGACACTTCCTGCAGTTCTTCGTAGGAGAGAGGGTTGCTCATTTTTTCGGTGAGGGTTGCTTTTTCAGCTTCCAATGCAGGCAGGTCTTTGTCGAGTTGTTCCAGCTCCCGCTGCTCTTTGTACGATAGTTTTTTCTTGGCAACAGGTGCAGTTGTTTCTGCAGGCTTCTCTTTTTCGGGTGTTGTTTTTTGCTCTGCTTGTTTTTCTTTCCATTGTTCTTCCAGGCGGTATTGTGTGTAGTTGCCGGGGTAATCCCGCACCACACCATCACCTTCAAACACAAACAAATGATCCACTAATCGGTCCATGAAATAGCGGTCGTGGCTTACAATGAGTACACAACCCTGATAGTCGGCCAAAAAGTTTTCGACCACGGCCAGCGTTGGTAAGTCCAAATCATTGGTCGGTTCGTCGAGTATTAAAAAGTTAGGATTGCGAAACAAAATGGTGAGTAATTGCAAACGTCTTTTTTCGCCACCACTCAATGATGATAAGTAGGTGTATTGCTTTTCTGGTGGAAATAAAAACAACTCCAGAAACTTGCTTGCCGTCAATGCTCCGCCGCCAGCCAATGGGAATGTTTCTGCAAATTGTTTTACGTATTCAATCACCCGCAGGTCTTCTTTCCATTGCAAACCTTCCTGGCTGTAATTGCCAAACACCACTGTATCGCCAATATTTATTTTACCACTATCCGCTTGCTCCAAGCCTTGCAGCATGTTGAGAAAGGTAGATTTGCCTACGCCGTTTTTACCAACAATACCAATGCGTTCGCCTTTGGTAAAGGTGTAGTCAAA
>JADLHL010000102.1 GCA_020848815.1 Chitinophagaceae bacterium
GGATCCAGTTTCCAGATATCGTATCTGTCATACACATACAATGCAGAACCATCTTTTTCCCAGCTCAATGGGCCATAGGGTGAAGGGTCTGTTGGTGAATCATTTTCTTCATCATACAACGCTACTTTAATGCCTTTGGAAGGCACATATTCTTTACCATCTTTCCAGGTGTGGTATTGTTTATCGCCATTTTCATACCACAGCAAAGTAGTGCCATCCATAGTAGTGCCCATGGGCATGCCGTCCACACCGGCTTTTACCAATTGCTTGCTACCGGTGGCAGGATCTATTACATACATATCACCTTTGCCACGGCCGGCCCACTGGCTGGCAATGCGGCTGGCCTTATCATCCACTGCCCAAAACCACTTGCCATCGCCGTTGCCGCTTGGTCTAACGTCCTGCAATTGCTGATCGGCGAGTTGCACCACTTTTTTCAACCCTACATGATACACCGTGAGGTAACTTCTGTTGAGCTCACGGGTCAGGTTACGCAGTTGATACGGCTGCAGGTAATCGTCTTTATAATGCCAGATATCGAGTTGTGCTTTTTCAAATTCGGGCACGGTGGTGTCTTTCGGTGGCATTACAGGTGCTACACCAAACAGGATGCGTTCGCCACTCTTGCTAAAACTGATGTTGGCAAATTCACTCACCGACCAACCGTTGGTTTTTCCGGCAGTAGTACGGTCAGCTATCAGCATGGCACTATCGGTGCCATGGCGCCAGTACCACAGTTTGTAAAACTTCTGGATGGCTTTGGCGCTGCTGTCTCTTTCGGCTACAAAAGCCAACTGCAAACCCTGCTCATCCAGCGTCAGGTTTTTTACATCATTGAAGGCCTTCATTACCGTGTCCACTTTGGCAGCAGCAACATCCACCGACAATACATACGCATTGCCCTTGCCAACTTTAGCCGTTTTAATCACCAGTTTGTTACCCATTTTGTCGGTGGTAAAATCGAGGGCATTTTTCCAGGTCAGTTTTTTGCCGGTGGCCAGCTCGTACCATACCAGCTCTGTGCCGGCATCGCCGCCACCCGCTGCAGCACCGGCAGGTTCATCTGCATCCACGCCTTCAGCATTCAGCATTAAGCCTTCCGCATCTTTCAAGTATTTCTGCTGCACTTTTTCCGGAAACTTTTGCAGCAAAGCCGTGAGGCTGTCTATCACTTTCCGCAGGCTATCGGCTTGCGGATTCTTGGGAACCACCGGTGCTTTTTTTGCCGTATCGGGCAATGGCTTATCCATGTGGTAGGCAATCCAGCCGCCAGCATCGCTTGGCATTTTAAACGCTTTTACCCGGGCTATTTTCAGCACATTGCTGCTACCCAGTTGTACAATACCCAAACTGTCTTTGGGCATATCATCGGGGCGCTTCTTTTTAATGCGGGCATCCCTCGTTTCCTGATAGGTCGGTTTGATTTTAAACACCGCATAGCGGCTGTCGGCACTCAGGCTCACCATGTAGCCGCGGGGCACTTCCAACCGCCAACTGTTGGCCTTGTTGGCCAGCACCAACCGGCCATCGCCTTCCTGCGGATTGACAGTGAATGCAACGTACTCTCCATTGTTGGTAAGCTGTCTTTCCTGAATGCTTTCCCAACCATCGTACACACTATGGTCGAGTGGCTTTTTTTGTGCCGATAACTGGCCAGCTGCCAAACTCATTGCCAGCAGCATACATGCGTATTTTCTCATACAATTGTTTTGAAAAAAGAATGAAGGTCTAAGTAAATCATTCAATGCCAGTTTAGACGATTCAATTGGCATTTTCTTTTGCCCGGCACAAAGCAGGGCCAACAAAAAAATATACTCAATAGTTGTATGTTGCAGTTGAACCGCTCAATAGTTGTTATGAAAAAAATACTCCTTCCCGTTTGCTCCATTTTCCTATTGGCAACCGCACCTGCACAGCATGCCCTGCACAAAATGTGGCAAACCGACAGCACCTGGAAAGTACCCGAATCGGTATTGGTAGATACCAAAAACAATGTACTCTACGTAAGTAATATTGATGGCACACCCGGTGGCAAAGACGGCAATGGTTCTATTGGCAAACTTGGCCGCGATGGCAAACCCATTGCCATTGAATGGGTGAAAGGCTTGAACGCACCCAAGGGCATGGGCCAGCATGGCAACCTGCTGTATGTAGCCGATATGAATGAAGTGGTCGTGATCGACATCAAGCAAGGCGCCATCATCAAAAAGATACCAGTGGAAGGAGCAAATTTTCTCAACGACATCAGCGTTGGCCCCAAGGGCGAAGTGTATGTTAGCGATAGTCAGGAAAAGAAAGTGCACAAAATAGAAGGCGATAAAGTAAGCTTGTTTGCCGATGGTTTTACCCGCCCCAACGGTGTGCTATGGCAGCCCGATGGCGTGTATGTGCTCGACAATGGAGTGTTGTATAAACTGGATGCCAATGGCCAAAACCGCAGCAAAATTGCGGAAGGCCTCGAAGGTGGCAGCGATGGCGTAGAAAGAGTGGGCGGCAAAGATTTTATTGTGAGCTCTTGGGCCGGTGTTATCTACTATGTGCATGCCGATGGCAAAGTGGAAAAGCTACTCGACTACCGCAACGAAAAAATAAACACCGCCGACATCGGCTACGATGACAGCAAACGCATGGTGTATGCCCCAACGTTTTACAAAAACAGTGTTATCGCATTTCACTTGCAATAAATAACGCACAGCTATTGCTGCCAGCAGCCATCTGTAAAGCACAGGTGGCTGTTGTGTTTTTGGGGCTGTCAGCAATAGAACTTGCTTCAGCTGCAGTTCGGGCTGCTCCGGGCTACGCTTCGCTCCGGCCCCGCCTCCCGATAGCTATCGGGACGTCGTGGCTACCCCTTCGCATCCCGCAGCCCTTCAACCACTGTATCTTTGCCCGGCAAACATGAATACTCCGCTCCGCATATTATGCATAGGCATTGGCAACAGCCTTCGTGGCGATGATGCCGTGGGCCATTGGCTGGCAGACAAAATTGCTGCTGATGCACATCCATATGTAACCGTACAAACCATGCATCAGTTACACATAGAAGTACTGGAACAATTAAAGCAATACACACACGTGATGATAGTGGATGCTGCTTTACAAAATGAACCAGCACTACTCACTTCTATCGATCCGCAGGATACGCCAGCCCATACTGAATCGCATCAGGCAGATGTGGTGACGCTGATGCAGCTGCATCGCAATTTGTATCAGCAACCAATTGATTGGTATACGCTGCGCATAGCCGCACAGCAATTTGACATGGGCACACCCGTTAGTACAGCATGCATGCAGCATGCACAATTGGCTTATAGCCTTTGGCAGCAGTGGCTACAACAAATACTCAACGAATCAACGCTGTAAAGACCGCAGCACTTCGCCACCGGCATTCACAATATCTATTTGCATCGGCATTTTGCCCATGGCATGGGTGGAGCAACTCAGGCATGGGTCGTAGCAACGGATAGCACTTTCCACCCTGTTGAGCATGCCTTCTGCCACCTCCGCACCATGAACATATTGGCGGGCCACATCGGTAATGGAACGATTCATGGATGGGTTGTTTTGCCCCGTGGCAATCAAGAGATTCACCATCGTAAGCTTTCCACTGTCATCTGTTTCATAATGATGAAACAATGTGCCCCGTGGTGCTTCCGAAGCACCAATACCTGTTGCGTTATTCCAGCGGCCAAATGTTTGCAAATGCGTACCTGTTACTTCCGGATCTTGCAAATACATGGCAGCTTCTTCTACACCCGCCAGCGTTTCTATCAATCGTGCATAGTGGTAAAAGAAAGTGCCATGCACGGGCTGTCCATTGCCCAAGGCCCTGAACTGTAAAAATTCTGCCTGAGCCAACGGTGTTTTCATCCTGTCGGCTACATTCAATCTGGCCAACGGCCCGACTCTGTAAATGCCTTTTTCAATACCCAACGGTTTATAATACGGATACTTGAGGTACGACCATTCCACCGCTCTTTCAGCAATAAATTCCAGATACCTCGTTGGCGACAATTGGTCTTGCAACACGTTGCCTTCCGCATCTACAAAGCGAAGTAACCCATCGTACAACTCATGCTCGCCATGCGGGCCAACTGTACCAAGGTACATGGTAGGCGACGTAGCAAAACTGTTGATCATGTCGGCATTGGCAGCATGAAAATCTTTGATGATGCGAATGCCTGTCTGCACTGCATCCAACGCTTCGGGTATCCACTGCATCAATGCCTGTTGGTTATCTATTGTGAGCGGATAGCTCATACCACCGGGCACAATGCCCATCGCATGAATTTTTTTACCCGTAATGCGTTCGCTGATTTCCTGCCCAAACTTGCGGAGGCGAATACCTTTCAACGCCACATCCGGAAATTTTTCAGCCAGACCAATGATATTTCTGCTGGCAGGATCACTATCGTAACCCAATAAAAAATCGGGCGAAGACAAATGGAAAAACGACAAGGCATGCGAAGAAATGTTTTGCCCAATATGCATGAGCCGGCGCAGCAAATTGGCGGTATACGTAGGTTGTATGCCCTGTATCATTTCGCAGGCTTTTACACTGGCAATGGTATGGCTCACCGGACAAATGCCACAAATGCGGGGTGTAATAGTGGGCATTTCTGTATACATTCTGCCCTCGCAAAATTTTTCAAACCCCCGAAACTCATTTACATGAAACTGCGCCTGATCTACTTCGCCATTGTCTTTTAATGCAATGGTAATTTTGGCATGGCCTTCGATGCGGGTGACCGGCGAGATGAGTATTTTTTTAGCTGCAGGCTTATCCATATTTCAATTTTTGAGCGGTACTTAAATCGGGCATGCGATCGTTCAGCAATTCGTAGAGCACATAAAAAATGGTATCGGCACTGGGCGGACAACCTGGCACAACTACATCTACCGTTACTACCGATTGCAGCGGCAACACTTTACCATGCAGCTTCAACAAGGCCGCATGATTGGGCCACATTCCTTCACCATCATTGCTGGGCGAATGCGTGTAAGCAGCAGCCATCACATCTTGCAGCGGAAAGTAGTTCCGCATACCGGTGATATTGGTCATCACGGCACAATCGCCCAATGCCACCAACACTTTGGCCTGCTTGCGGATGTGTAATATTTCTTCGTAGTGTTCATCGCTGGTTACCGACCCTTCTACCAAGGCAATGTCTACTTCAGGAAAAGGCTTTCCATCTACAATGGGGCACTTTACAATATCGGCGAGTTTGGCTACTTCCAAAATACGTTCGTCTATATCCAGCAGCGACATGTGGCAACCCGAACAGCCGCCCAACCATACAGTGGCTAATTTCTTTTTCATTGGCTCCAGTTTTTGGCGCAATACAACGTGCACCTATTGCAGCAGTTTTCTTTTTTCTACCAGTTCTCCTATCATTTCCGGATACTTTGTGAGTTGGCCTTGGGCCACGGCTTTGGGCCATATAGCACCGGTTGGGCAGGCATGTACACATTTACCACAATCGGTACAGGTACTGCTTTCGCCCCAAGGCGTATTGAAATCGGAAATGATGCGTACATCATGACCACGGTTCATCACACCCCAATTGCCGGCGCCTTCTACTTGGGTGCATACCCGCACACAACGGGTGCACATAATGCAGCGGTTGTGATCCATCACAAACCAAGGATGCGAGGTATCTACGTTGCACTCCGGATACAAAAAAGGATAACGGATGTGGTCAAGTCCTACAGCATAGCCAGCTTGTTGCAGTTCGCAATTGCCATTGGCCACACATACGGCACATACATGATTTCGCTCCGCAAAAAACAGTTCTACCGTAATGCGTTGATACCGCTTGATACGGTCGGTATCGGTGCGTATCATCATGTTGTCGGCTACCTGTGTGGTACAGCCACTCAGCAATCTGTTCACACCTTCTATTTCTACCAAACACAAGCGGCAAGCACCAATATCATGCAGGCCTTTGAGGTGACAAAGCGTAAGCATCGGTATGTTATTGGCTTTGCATACCTCCAAAATCGTTACACCAGATTCGGTGCTGATTTTTTGTCCATTGATATACACAGTAATGACGGGCATATACAAGTGGCTTTACAGTTCGAGATGTTGATGTATCAATACTTCCGGCGATACGAGACGGTTGGCATATTCTTCCGGAAAATGGCGCAGGGTACTAAGCAAAGGATTGGGCGCACTACCACCTAAACCACAGAGGCTGGCTTCTTTTACATACACTGCCAACTCTTGCAATCTGTCTACATCATGTTGAGTGCCTTTGCCGTCTACAATGCGTTGTAGCAGGTCGTGCATCATGCGGGTACCAACCCTGCACGGAGCACATTTACCACAACTTTCATCCATGCAAAACTCCATGAAGAAACGAGCCACATCCACCATGTCGCTGCTCTTGTCCATCACAATCAATCCACCCGAACCCATGATACTGCCGAGGCTCATGAGTGATTCATAATCCATGCCCACATCCAAATGTTGCTCCGGAATGCAACCACCCGAAGGGCCACCTGTTTGGGCCGCTTTAAATTCGCCATCACCAGGAATACCGCCGCCAATGTCGAACACAATTTCCCGAAGGCTGGTGCCCATCGGCACTTCAATCAAGCCGCTGTATTTGATTTTTCCGGCCAGCGCAAACACTTTGGTACCGGCACTTTTAGCAGTTCCTGTTTCGCTAAACCATTCGCCACCATTCAATATAATCGGTGCTATGTTGGCATAGGTTTCTACGTTGTTGATGAGTGTTGGCTTACCCCACAAACCACACTCCGCAGGGTATGGCGGCCGTGGACTTGGCGTTCCTCTTTTGCCTTCAATGGAAGCAATCAATGCGGTTTCTTCACCACATACAAATGCACCGGCACCAATCCTGATTTCTACTTCGAAAGAGAAGTTGCTACCCAAAATATTTTTACCCAACAAGCCCAGTTTTTTGGCTTGCTTTAGGGCTGTTTCAAAACGCTTAATCGCCAAGCGATATTCACCGCGAATGTAGGCGTAGCCTCTACTGGCACCCACAGCATAACCCGCAATCATCATGCCTTCGAGCACACTGTGCGGATTGCCTTCGAGCACACTACGATTCATGAAGGCACCTGGGTCGCCTTCATCGCCATTGCACACCACGTACTTCTGATTGTTGACGTATTTGTACACCGTTTCCCACTTCATACCCGTGGGGTAACCGGCACCACCACGCCCCCGCAAACGGCTGTGCTTTATTTCAGCTATCACATCTTCCGGCATCATGCTGTTCAGGGCTTTGTCGAAAGCTTTGTACCCATCATACGCTATGTATTCTTCAATGTCTTCCGGATTGATGACGCCACAATTTTTCAAAATGATTTTGTGTTGCTTTTTGAAGAAGGGATCATCGTTGGCATTTACAAAAGGTTCGGGTCTGGTATCGGCAAACAAGAGTTTATCTTTCTTGGGTTGCTTGTCTACAAACTGCGCCTTCAGCAAGTCACCTACTTCTTCCGGCTCAACTTTTTGGTAAATGGTATGATCGGGCAACACTTTGACCAGCGGCCCCTGATTGCACAAACCCATGCAACCCGTCAGGTTGGCTTCTACTTCATCTTTCAAACCCAGTGCATCAATATTTTGCTGTACTTGTTCCAATACTTTTTCTGCATTGGAAGCCATGCAACTGGTACCACAGCACACACATACTTTTTTACTGAAATGATGGTGTTTTGTTTTGGCCTGATCTGCCATCACCGTCAACTCCTGCCGGTTCATATTGCCTCCAGTTTTTCATGAATTTTTGCCACGAGTTGCTGGCCATCGGTTTTTGCCTGCACTTCTTCGTCTATTACTACTGCAGGCGCCAAACCACAGGCACCAATGCAACGGGCCACTTGCAAGCCCAGCTTGTTATCTGCCGACACTTCACCTGCTTTTATCCCAAAGCTTTTCTCCACGGCATCCAGCAGTTGCTGGGCACCTTTTACATAGCAGGCAGTACCGGTGCACACCAGGCAGGTATGGTCTCCTCTCGACTTGAGTGAAAAGAAATGATAGAAGGTTACCGTAGAAAATACCCGTGCAGGAGGAATATGCAACTTGTTGGATATATGCTGCAACACGGGCATGGGCAAATAGCCATACGCATTTTGTGCTGCATGCAAAATTTCAATGAGTGCATCCGGACGAAAATTCTCTTTCTTCATGCGGGTGTCTAATAATTTCACCCGTGGATCGGTGGCAGAAAGCCCCGATGAGGCATTGGCAAATGGTCGTTTCATAGCGTTCTACACTTACAGATTGAACGATGAAAGCAAGGCCAGCAACAGCAAGGCCGCAAGTGCGGGATGGGGTTATCGGAATTGCTATAGTAACAAATCTACCGGCCGGCTATTTGCAGAAACATGAGCAAAATCAGCGCAACGAACAGAGAATTACTGCATCTTTTTAATGAACTTTTTCAATTCCACTATCTTGCCGCTTCACTTGTTTTGATGGCATGAAAAAACGGATTGTCTTTACATTATTGACCACTGTTATTTGCAGCACCAACTTGCTGGCTCAACGCAGCAATCCTGCATACGATGCTGAGTTGCAGCAATGGATAGGTAAACGAATTGCTTACCTGAAATCAACGGATGGATGGTTGAACCTGGCGGGATTACTGTGGTTGCAACCAGGCAACAACAGCTTTGGCAGCAGTGAACAAAACAAAGTCGTTTTGCCGGGTCATTTCCCATTTTCTCAAGCTGGCGAGTTGATGTGGACGGATGCACAGGTAAGTCTACAATTGAAGCCGGGCGTAACTGCAACCGTCAACGGAAAGGCATTTACGCAAGGCATCGTATTCGATGCAAAAAAGGGAATATCAAGCGTGGTGAAAATGGGCGACTGGCAGTTTA
>JADLHL010000103.1 GCA_020848815.1 Chitinophagaceae bacterium
GCAATTTTCTTTTGCAAATTGCGGTTGTAGAAATAAGCCACCAACTCTTTGTTGCGCAGTTTATTGTTGAGATAATTGAGCATCGTTTCCAGCAAACTTCTGTCTACTTCGTAGCCGGCTTTTTTGGCTTCTACCAAAAAATGAGCGGCGTATGCTGTCGTCCACCAGCTTTCCTGGCTTTCATTATCCCACAGTGTAACGCCGCCGTTGTACAGCTGGCGCATTTTTATTTTCCGAATGGCTTCGGCTACATTTTCAGTTGCACTTTTCTGAAAACCTTTTTTTGCATGCACCATATCCGACAAGTCGGTAAAGTACAATTGTGGAAACGCTACCGATACCGTTTGCTCAGTACATCCGAACGGATATTGTACCAAGTATTGCAACTGACCGCCCAACTCCAGCAAGGGATTGCGGCTCACAGTCAGGGTATAGTTCAAACTCTGTGGAATGAAATCCAATGTATTCATACGCAACACTTGTGAAGTGTTGGCAGGAATGATTTGTGCACCATTCAATTGTTGCAAAGTTGATGCCGGACGAATACTGATGTCGGTTTCATCTAAGAAAGTTTCGCCCAATCCCTTCACTTCTACCTTGATATTGGCTGTACCAATAGTTGGTGGTGCAAACAATTTAAACAACACACGACCTTCCCGTTTGCCATCAATACTCGTAGTGGCTGGATTGCTGCCTGCGACTTGTACTCCGGCTGTAGTTAACAACCTTGCATTGATGCTGGCCGTTGTGTTGGTGGTGTTGGTAATGGTCACAGGAACAAGGACCGTATCACCAGGACTCATAAAGCGGGGCAATGCCGTACTCACCACCAGCGGATCGGCTACTTTCATATTGCTTTCTGCAGCACCAAACAGATTGTCTTTGCAAGCCACCGCCATCAATCGTACCTCGCCACTAAACTGTGGAATATCAAATTCAAAAGTGGCTTCTCCATTGCTGCCGGTTTGGCGAATGCCACTCCAGAAACTCACCAACTTCACCCGCTTATCGGGCATAGGGTTTTGGCGCTGGCTCAGTTGCAAATCGGCATCGCCACCACTGCTACTGATGGTGCGGCGAAGCTCCGGAAACAACAACGGATACAAATCATACCCATTTACACTCAAAGCTCTGGTAGCAAAGAAATGCGCAAACGGATCGGGTGTTTTGAAATTGGAAACGGCCAACACTCCATTGTCAACAGCAGCCAGTGTTACCATGCTATTAGGTGCTGCTTTCACGGTTACTTTTTGATGGGTGCGACTACGTGTTTCTTTTTTGGCATCAATACTCACCGTCATGCGTTTGCTCTTGTCTTCTACTTTGATGTTGGCGTAACCATGCGCCACAGTCAACGGCATATCGGTTACCGTATGTGGCTTAAACAACGTCGCACTGATATAGGCATTCGGCAAATACTGGTCATCAATTTTGAGGTTGAGGCTGGCATTTCTATTGTTGACATCTACATATTGATAGCTCACTACTTTATCTGTTTCAACCGTCACCAACATGCGACCGTTAAACGGCGTTTTAAACAAAGCCTTCACGGTTTCGCCATTGTTGTAGCTGTTTTTATCCAAAGAAATATCTACGTTGCCTTCGCGGTTTACTTCAAAGGATGCATCGGCATTGCCCCAAGCGCCATAGCTGTAAAAACGCTGGCTCACGTAGTTGCTTACGCCCGGTGCAGCAATGCGTATTTCATATTCGCCCGGTGTAGCAGGTGTAAATGGAAATACTGATTGCTCACCACTCACTTGCATGGTGCGTGATGCTATCACTTTGCTTTCCTTTTGCGATTCGTATCGGAAATAGGAGCCGCTCTTCGACAACACGGTGCGGTACTCATGCTTAATCACTTGTATTTGTGCAGTGGCATTCATCACCTGCTCTTTGCTGTTGATGGCAATCACCGGAAAGTTGATGTTTTGCCGCAACGGAAAATAATTCCAGCCGGTATTGCCCAAACCAAACAGCACCGGTTGTGTGTATATGGTGGCCCTCGACACACGGTTTACCGGTCGCCCCGTTTCATCAAACACGGTGCTGAAAAAACTGGCTTCCAACACACCAAGATTGGCATACATAGCAGGCACATCAAAAGCGGTATTGGCAATGCCTTGATCGTTGGTTAATCCTTCCCGCAATACCTTATCAAAAATGGTTCGTTCGTTACTGAGGTCGAAGTCGAACTTGTTGTATTTGGCAGGTGCAATGTGTTTTTGTTTCACCTGTATTTCGCATTCATATTTTCGCCCAGCTGCCGGCGGGCCAAAATAATTGCTGGCTTGCAGGTTCAATTGAATGGATTGTCCGGGTATCGCTGATTCTTTATCCAGATTAGCATTCACCTTTATTCTATCAGGCATAAAGGTTTCTACTTTCAGATTTTTGCTGGCCAGCAACACATCGTTGCCGTTGTATAATTCCAATACATAAGTACCCGTAATAGCCGATGCACTGAGTGGCACATTCACTTCTGCAGCACCTTGTGCATTCAGGTTTTTGCGCAGGCTGGTCAGCTCTTTGCCATTCGGCATCAGCACTTTCATTTTAATGGGAATGCTGCCCGGACTTTTCCAGTTGCGGTCACGCAGTATCACCGCCGCATTCATTTTTTCGCCGGGGCGATAAATATCTCTTTCAGGATAAACAAATGCATCGAGGCCGGTGCTGTTGATGCGTTTGCCGCCTACTTCAAAACGGGAAGTATTCACGGCCGTGTTATGAAATGGCAGGTAGTTGAAATCATCGCCGGTTTTGGCAATGACCATAGCAGGTTTAAAGCCGCTGAATTCCTGCCGGGCAAAAGGCACTTCGGCTACACCATCAGCATTGGTATTGGCAGTACCCAACAGTTGATTGTTGGCGCCGTACACACTCACCGCCACGCCACTCATGGCTTTGGCGGTTTGTATGCTATTGGCAAAAACCAGCATTTTATCAACGCCTTGTTTGGCAATGAGGCCCACATCACTCAGGGCCACAAAGCGGCTATCACTAATCCAGTAATCTTCAGGAGAACGGATTTTTACATGGTAAATGCCTTTTACATCAGATAGTTTATCGGTCAGGTTGAATTGAAACAAGCGACCACTGCCGTACTTAGGCAACGACCTTGTATCTATGACAGATTCGTACACCACATCGCCGAGTACTGCATCGCCATCTTCTTCGTAGTAATAATAATCTTCTTCGTCTTCGTTGCCTTTTTGCTCTTTGGGATAATAGCCATAGCGATGCGCCATCAACAAATTGCTTTCGTACACTTTCGAAACAATCACTTTTATCTTGGGCACATTGGCAATGCGTACTTCAATATTCTTTGCGCCATTCTTTCCTAAATAAACAGCTTTGCTACTAGCAAAACTCAGCGAAGGTTCGAGGCTGCCAAACGCCACGCTGGTGCTGTAGTTTTCTTTCAGCACCCCACCTACTTTTCCTCGCAGGCCTTTCTTAAAAGTCAGCGTGTAACTGTTGTCTACACTAAACTGCTCACTGGTAATGAGCAATCCATCTTCGGTAAGTTGGGAGCTATAAGCAGCCGTTGGCGATAGCTCTATGAAAGAAGCAAACTGGCCGGCTACCAACTGCTGACTGGTTTTAATAAGGATGCTTCCCTGCACACCATCATGCTCAGCCGTTACATCGTTTATACTCAATACAAATGGCGATGGCAACAGTGCTTCTATCTTTTCTTCTTTAGCGGTGCCGTTCTTGCCTTTATCGGGCACCAGGCCTTTAGCAATGCTGAGTTGCAATGCCAAATCTTTGTCTTCCGGTTTTACATTGCGCAGCCGTACACTTACTTTCGATTCGTTGCTTACAGTTATGAGCTCTACTTCTACACTGTTGCCATCCAACTCCGCGGTCAGTTTATCCATCAATGCTTTGGGATCAACATTGTAGTTGAAGTACAAATCAATTTGCGGAATAGCAGCGGCAGCACCATCAGGCAAGGTCCAAAATGCGTGGGTGTTTTCCAGTTGTAAATCTGCCGTTTTAAAGGTCAGTTCATCGTCTTCTTCGATGCTGGTAAAATCGGTTCGCTTCAGCAATACTTTATTGAGGCTGGCCGTAAAACTACTGGCAGGCGGCAAGGGCTCTGCGGGTGAAAACACCAGCTGGTCGCGGCTTTCCCAACGGAAGTGGCCCCTGATTTTGGGAGAAAAACTGACATACTCAGTACTGTCCCATTGGTTGAGCATACTATCGGTAGCCAATGGAGCTGAAAACCGAAATGTGAGGTTGCCCAACTGAGGCACTTCATCACGGGCATTGGTGTAGCTCAAGCTCACCGCGTTTCGGTTGCAACTCCAAAGAGCAGCAGATACAATAAGCAGTGCCATCATCCAGCGCAGGCTGGCAGCAGAAAACCTGTTCATACAAAAGTTGGTTGTGTAGCGTAGGGAAATATAGCACAAAGCCGTGGGTAAAAACGGCACTGCAGCAAGGCAGTTGATAAATGTGTAACAAGGGCAGCAAAACTGCCATCAAGGTTGGTCATGATTTGGGCATGCATGCCGAAGCATAAGCGGCGCATTGCCATTTTGAAAGTACAACGGAAACAGATTTACACACAAGTCTGCCATCGTTAATCATTCATTAATTGCCGGGCATGTATGCAACGCATAGCATGAAGCCCTACTTTTAAACAGCATTTCAGCAACCTGTCACTTTTATATGCTGCGTCGTTTTTTCGCTTCCATTTTTTCTGCCAAAGCCAATGCAGCAGCATTGCCGGTATGGCAGCGTCGCAGCTTGATGTTTCTCCGCTGGATGGCCGGCATTTTTTTGTTGTTCATGAGCATCAATGTGCTGTTTCCACCACCCGATTTGCCTGCCTACAGCACCATCATTACCGACAATAAAGGTCAGGTGATTCATGCCTACCTCACCCCCGATGAAAAGTGGCGCATGAAAACAGAGTTGCACGAAATTTCCCCTTTGCTGCAGCAAACCATTGTACACAAAGAAGACCGCTGGTTTTATTATCACCCGGGCATTAATCCCGTAGCTGTTGGTCGTGCCATTATAAATAATATGTTGCGAGGTCGTGTTACCTCTGGTGCATCCACCATTACCATGCAAGTGGTACGCCTGCTCGAACCCAGGCCACGCAACCTGTGGAGCAAAACCATTGAAACCATCCGGGCTTTGCAACTGGAATGGCGGTACAGCAAAACAGAAATATTGCAGCTCTATCTCAATCTGGTGCCCATGGGTGGCAATATTGAAGGCATCAAATCGGGATCTTGGTTGTACTTCAACAAAAATCCTGACCACCTAAGTTTGGCGGAGATAACGGCGCTGAGCATTATTCCCAACCGGCCAACAAGTCTGCGTATGGGCCGCAACAATTCCTTAATTGTAAGCGAACGCAACCGTTGGTTGCAACAGTTTGAAAAAGATGGCTTGTACCCGCACAACGATATTGCCGATGCCATGGCAGAACCGCTCACGGCCACTCGGCTACCCGTGCCCCGCATGGCACCACATTTATCTCAACGGCTGCGCCACAGCGGACAGGCCATGGTAAAATCTACCCTCAACAGTGAGTTGCAACTGAAAACAGAAAAGCTGGTGGCTGATTACATTCGGCCGTTACGCATCTACAACATTCATCATGCAGCGGTGGTCATCATCAACAATCAAACCCATGCAGTTGAAGCCTATGTTGGCTCAGCCGATTTTACAGACACCATAGATGGCGGACAGGTAAATGGTGCTGCAGCAGTACGCCAGCCGGGCAGCACACTGAAGCCACTACTCTACGGACTTTGTATTGATGCAGGCATGCTGACACCCAAAATGCGCATCAACGATGTGGCCAGCAACTTTGGTGGTTATGTGCCCGAAAATTATGATCAGCAGTTCAACGGTGCGGTGAGCATGGAGTATGCGTTGTCGCATTCGCTGAACATACCTGCCGTAAAAATGCTGCATCGGTTGGGCAAAGAAAACATGGTTGCTGCATTGGTAAAAGCCCGTTTCAATCAGATAGCCAAAGACGAAAAAAAGCTCGGACTGAGCATGATATTGGGCGGCTGTGGTACCACGCTGGAAGAACTCACCGGTTTGTTTAGCACCTTTGCTACTGAGGGTTTGTATCATGCGCCACGCTACCAAATGCAGGACAGCAGCAAGAGGCCCAGCCGCATCCTCAGCAGTGGTGCCAGCTACATGCTGCACGAAATACTCAGCAATATTGAACGTCCCGATTTTCCGGTACACTGGCAAGCAACCGGTGCCCTGCCCCGCATTGCCTGGAAAACCGGCACCAGTTATGGCCGCCGCGATGCATGGAGCATTGGCTACAACACAAAATATACCGTGGGTGTATGGGTGGGCAATTTTAGCGGGCAAGGCATACCCGAACTCAGCGGTGCCAGCATTGCCACGCCGTTGTTGTTTCGCATTTTCAACAGCATTGATTACGACAATGATAAAAACTGGTTTCGCATGCCTGCTACCATTGACAGCCGCATGGTTTGCGCCGACAGCGGATTGCCTCCGGCAGAACATTGCCAGCACGTAACCACCGATTTTTTTCTGCCGCTCATTTCTCCTGCAGCAGTTTGTAATGCTGAAAAAGAAGTGATCATATCAGCCGATGGAAAAATCAGTTACTGTGTGAATTGCGTTCCTGCAAATGGTTTTAAAAGAAAATGGTACAAGGAAGCAGCACCAGAATTACAAGCCTATTTCGATCAACGCCAAATAGCCTATGAAAGAATACCGCCACACAATCAGCTGTGCCAGCGGGTGTTTAGCGGCAACGGGCCCACGATTGTATCGCCCGACAACAGAGCTGAGTATTTTATTGAAAAATCGCAGCCCGAACCCATTATGCTGCGCTGTAATGCGGAAGCCGATGTAGCCACGGTATACTGGTACATCAACAATCGATTTTACAAAGCCGCCTTACCCGGCGAAGCCGTATTTTTTGCCCCCGAAGCGGGGCAGGTAAAAATTTCTTGTACCGATGACAAAGGCCGCAACCGCGACATCAGCATTTTGGTAACGGTTGTAGATTGATGTCGTTTAATCTTCCATCTTTTTAATATCACCACTACCCGCAATACTTTGCTTGATAGCAGGATTGCCACGGTAGTAAATATCGCCGCTACCCGCTACGCTTACATCCAGTTTTAAGCTGGCATACACCCATGCATTGCCACTACCGGCAATGCTGATGTTCACTTCTTCTGCCAAAAGGTTTTCGCATTTACAATCGCCGGCTCCGGCTACATCCAGCTTGAGTTTGCGGGTGGTACCACTAAGAGTAATGCTCCCTGCTCCGGCTATATCACCTTCCACTTCGGGGCAATCGAGTGCTGCTACAATATCGCCGCTGCCTGCTACTGAAAGTTCTAGTTTTTTTACGTCGCTGATGGTGCCTTTCACCTTCACATTACCACTGCCTGCAAAAGCAATGCTTTCAACCTTAGGCAGGCTCACCCTTATTTGAATATCTTTTCGGGTACGAAGATTAACACCATTCATCACTTTCACTTCGAGCCTGCTACCATCCTTATCAATATTGATGTACTGCAGCAGATTTTCTTCTGCTTCAATAGAAACGGCAAAGTCTTCGCCGGGAATTACCTCTACCTCAAATGGTCCTTCAAAGGATAGCTTTGAAAAACCTGCCACCGATCTTTTTTCGGTGGTGACGTGGCCATTGCCGGTTACAGTATCCATCCAAAAATGACAACTGCTTATTACAGGTAGCAATGCCAACAGAATATATAATGCGTATGACTTTTTCATCTCTTTGGGTTTCATTAACAAATTTTCTGATTTGATGCCAAAGTGCCAAACTTGAATGGGCAGACGGTTGGCATCTTTTGTTGAATGGTATTATACCAATGGCTTTTGACGATGGATAAGACGACATGCCCGGTTTTCCCCTGCCCTACCTAAATTTTCCCGAGCCTTGCGGTGCTTGTCTCAATGCTGCCTCATGGCCGTTATCTTTGCGCCCATCATGACCGAAAAAATTCTCATCCTCGATTTTGGCAGCCAATACACCCAACTCATTGCCCGTGCTGTGCGGGAAGCCAACGTGTATTGCGAAATTCAACCGTACCACAAGCCGGTAAATTATGAAGCTGGCCTTAAAGGCATCATTTTGAGCGGCAGCCCATTTAGTGTAAACGACGAAAAAGCACCTGTGGTAGATGTGGCCGCCATGAATGCACAACTGCCTGTATTGGGTGTGTGCTATGGTGCACAGCTTACCGCCAAATTGTACGGTGGCCGGGTTGAGAAAAGTGATAAGCGGGAATACGGTCGTGCTTACATGGTGAAGCAGCAAGACGACAGCCTGCTGGCCGGCATCAGCGACCGCAGCCAGGTGTGGATGAGCCACAGCGACAGCATTAAAGCACTGCCCGAAGGTTTTGAAATTTTGGCCGTAACGGATAGTATTCCGGTGGCGGCTTTCAGGAAAAGTCAGCAAGTCGGAAAGTCGGAAAGTCAGAAAGAAAATACAGGAGTGGAAGCTGCCGACTTTCGGTCTTCCGGACTTTCGGACTTCCCTCTTTACGGTTTCCAGTTTCACCCCGAAGTATACCACAGCACCGAGGGCAAAACACTCATCAAAAACTTTTTGTACAATACCTGTGGCTGCACCGGCGATTGGACACCAGCTCACTTCATCAGCGAAACGGTAGCCAACCTGAAACAACAGATTGGCGATAAAAAAGTGATTATGGCGCTGAGCGGTGGGGTTGACTCAACCGTAGCTGCGGTGCTCATCAGCAAGGCCGTTGGTAAAAATCTCTTCGGCATTTTTGTAGACAATGGTGTGCTGCGCAAAGATGAATTTGCGCAGGTGATAGAAACATACAAAGTACTCGACCTGAATGTCAAAGGTGTAGATGCCCGTGAACATTTCTACACCAAACTGGCTGGCAAAACAGACCCTGAAGAAAAACGCAAAATCATTGGCAACACGTTTATCGAAGTGTTTGATCAAGAGGCACACAAACTCACTGACATCAGCTTTTTGGGACAGGGTACCATTTACCCCGATGTGATTGAAAGTGTAAGTGTACATGGCCCCAGCCAAACCATTAAGAGCCACCACAATGTAGGCGGCCTGCCCGATACCATGAAGCTGGATTTGGTAGAACCGCTCCGCTTTTTGTTTAAAGACGAAGTACGCCGTGTGGGTGTAGAACTGGGTATTCCACATGAACTGTTATTCCGTCATCCCTTCCCGGGTCCGGGTTTGGCCATTCGCATTTTGGGCGAAGTAACTGAAGAGAAAGTGACGCTGCTGCAAAACGCCGATGCCATCTACATCAATGGATTGAAGCAACACGGGCTGTATGATAAAGTATGGCAGGCAGGCACCATTTTGCTACCTGTAAAAAGTGTAGGGGTAATGGGCGATGAACGTACCTATGAATTTACTGTGGCACTCAGAGCGGTGACCAGCGTGGATGGCATGACTGCAGACTGGGCCCATTTGCCGTATGAGTTTCTGGCGCATATCAGCAATGAAATCATCAACAATGTAAAAGGTATAAACCGTGTGGTATACGACATCAGCAGCAAGCCCCCGGCTACTATTGAGTGGGACTAACCCGGATTGATTTCAACATAATATATTCTTTCAGCAAAGCGGCATTCGTACAGAATGCCGCTTTATTTTTAGCACATGCAGCCAAACGGCATTCAATTTGAGAGACTTCACAGCAGGCACCTGCCACAGTTACTACATTATCTGTCGGCGCTAAGCCCACTCACCCAACAACGTTTTGCGCCACATACTTTTGAAGCCGATGCCATCTGGCAATTTTATCAGCCGGAACAGCAACACAATGGCTATATCGCCATAGAAGCATCTTCAGGAAACATTGTGGGTTATTTTGTAGTGAAGCGTAGTTTTCTGCTACACGATGCACCACGGCTGCAATCGTACGGGGCTCGTCTTCATCCCATCACTGATTTTACTTTAGCCCCTTCTGTAGCCGATGTCTGGCAAGGCAAAGGATTAGCCGGACCTATGCTGCAATTTGTATTGGAAGACATTCGCAAGCAAGGCGCTAAGCGAGTGTTGCTGTGGGGCGGGGTTCAGCAAGTGAATGTAGCTGCAATAAAATTTTATCAGAAGAATGGATTTGTTACCCTCGGTCAGTTTGAGCATGAAGGAGTAATGAATACGGATATGTTTTTGCCTGTTGCATGATAGTCAGCAGATCATACTCCCCATGTTTCCCTTACCTTTTCAAAAAAATACACCATGCCGCTTCCCGATATTTTCGACGCCAAGGTGAGCAATGCTGTAATACAGCGCATTGAACAACTACAACCCGACATGAAACCCATTTGGGGTAGTATGAATGCGGCGCAAATGCTGGCGCATTGCAATGTTTCTTACGAGTACGTATTTGAGCCCAGTAAATACAAACCTACCCCCGGATTTATCAAGTTCATGTTGCGGTTATTGCTCAAAAACACAGTGGTGAGTGAAAAACCATACAAGCACAACAGTAGCACCGGTCCTGATTTTAAAGTGCCCCCGCAGCAAGATTTTGAGGATCAAAAAAGTAAAATCATCAATTACATCAAACTGGTGCAGCAAATGGGTCGCCATGCTTTTGAAGGGCGGTCATCGCATTCCTTTGGCGTACTTACCGCACAAGAATGGAACAATATGTTTTACAAGCACCTCGATCATCACCTGCGGCAGTTTGGGGTGTAAATAACGAATGTATACACAACAAAAAAGCTGACGATTACCCGTCAGCTTTTTTTATTTCAGTACAACATTCACTTAAATGCTGAATGCCTTTTCGATGATTTCTGATTGCTCTTTGGCATGTACTTTTCCATAGCCGGTGGCAGTGGCAGCACTGGCTTTGCGGCTTATGATACCAAAGTTGATGTGATGCAAATTCATCTTTAAAAAGCTGGCTGCACCCATGTTCATTGGCTCTTCCTGCACCCAGTACCAGGTAGCATTTTTATATTTTTTATGCAGCGCATCCAGTTGCTTGTGTGGCAGCGGATAAATCTGTTCGAGGCGAACAACGGCTACATCATTACGGCCTTCAGCCTGTTGTTTTTCCAACAGTTCAAAATAGATTTTACCGCTGCAGAACAATACCTTTTTCACATCACTAGCATTGCTGATGAATGCATCATCAATCACTTCCTGAAAACCACCTTGTGTAAACGCATCAACATGGCTGTAAGTGCCGGGGTAACGCAGGTTGGCCTTAGGGCTAAAGTTTACCAGCGGCTTGCGGAACGACCAGGTAATTTGGCGGCGCAATGCATGGAATAGATTGGCGGCTGTGGTAATGTTGGTTACTACCATATTGTACTCGGCACAAGCTTGCAGGAAACGCTCCATGCGGGCACTGCTGTGCTCGGGGCCCTGACCTTCGTAGCCATGCGGCAGCAGCAATGTAACGCCGTTCATACGATGCCATTTTTGCTCTGCGCCGCTAATGAACTGATCAATCATGGTTTGGGCACCATTTACAAAGTCGCCAAACTGTGCTTCCCACAGCACCAATGCATGAGGGTTAGCCATGGCATATCCATATTCAAAACCCAACACGGCGTACTCACTCAGCAGCGAGTTGTAAATGCGAAACTTTCCCTGATTGTCGCTGATGTGTTCCAGGCGGTTGTAATAAGCATCCGTTTGCTCGTCACGCAATACGGCATGGCGGTGGCTGAATGTTCCTCTGCGTACATCCTGACCACTCATTCTTACATCGTAGCCCTGCTGGCAAATGCTTGCATAGGCCAGCAATTCGCCGGTGGCCCAATCTATTTTTTGCTCAGCATCAAAAAGCTTTGTTTTATCAGCCAGTAATTTTTCAACTTTCTTAATGGCTTTGAAACCCTCTGGCAGGTTCATGATTTTTGTAAACAACGATTGCAGCAGTTCTTTGCTGATAGCTGTTTCAGGGCTTTGATCAAAATCGGCCTCCGTTGCTTTGTGTAATTCTCTCCACCACTCTTCCGGCTTTTGGTAAGTGTAAGGCAACGGATTTTGCTTTATGTTATCGAGTCGCTCCTGCAAATCGTTCCAAAACTTTTTCTCCATATCCTTAGCCAGTGCCTGTGCTTCGGTATCACCGGTTTGCAACAGGTACTGAGTATACACCTCCCGTGGGTTGGGGTGCTTATCAATTTTGGCATACAGGCCCGGCTGAGTAAACTTCGGATCATCGCCTTCGTTGTGGCCATGGCGGCGGTAGCACACCATGTCTACAAATACATCACAGTTAAACTCCTGACGGTAGCGGGTAGCAATGTCTACCGCTTTTACCACCGCTTCGGCATCATCGCCATTTACATGAAAAACCGGTGCCTGCACAGCTGCAGCCAGCGATGTACAGTAATCACTGCTTCGGGCATCAGTAAAGTCCGTCGTAAATCCAATTTGGTTATTGATTACAAAGTGAATGGTGCCACCTGTTTCGTAACCATCGAGCTTGCTCATTTGCAACACTTCGTACACTATACCCTGGCCGGCAATGCTGGCATCGCCATGTATTAAAATGGGCAGCACATGGTCGTACTGGCTGTTGTACACGGCGTCGGCCTTGGCCCGGCAAAAACCTTCCACCACAGGGTTTACCGCTTCGAGGTGGCTGGGGTTGGGTGCCAGTTTCAGGTTGATGGTTTTGCCATTGGCCGTGGTGGGCTGGCTACCAAAACCAAGGTGGTATTTCACATCGCCGCTACCCATGGTGGTATCGGGGATTGCCGTGCCTTCAAACTCACTAAAAATTTGCTCATAGGTTTTGCCCATGATATTGGCCAGCACATTCAGGCGGCCGCGGTGTGCCATACCAATCACTACTTCTTCCACACCATGGTCAGCGGCAGTTGTAATAATTTGATCGAGGGCTGCAATAGTGGTTTCGCCACCTTCGAGGCTAAACCGTTTTTGGCCAATGTATTTGGTATGCAAAAACTTTTCGAACAGCACAGCCTGATTTAGTTTTTCCAGTATGCGGCGCTTTTGAGGCGTAGGCAGTTCACGATGAAAAGCAATTTCAATTTCGTTGGTAAGCCAATCTACTTTTTTTTGATCACTGATGTATTTAAACTCCCAGCCTACGTGGTTGGCGTAGCATTTCTCGAGGTGGTTGTAAATATTGCGCAGCGAAGTGGCGCCGAGGCCAATAAGCTGGCCAGCCTGAAAAGTTGTATCCAAGTCGGCTTCGGTAAAGCCGTAGAAAGACAATTCGATATTGGCCCCACGATTAATACGGTCGCGGATGGGGTTGGTTCTGGCCAGCAGATGCCCTTTGTTGCGATATCCCAAAATCATGCGGTAGGCCATGATCTCCCGTTTCCAATCTGCAGATGAACCATTGTTGCTAGCAGGAGCTGTTTTGCCGGCATTGCCGGAGCTCATGGCAAAATCAAAGCCTTCAAAAAACTTCCTGAGTTCGGGATCCACACTGCCGGGATTGGCTACAAAATCGTTGTACTGGTTTTCAATAAATTGTGGATGCTGGCTCGTGATGTAAGAAAAATCTTTCATTGGATGCTACTGATGAATAGTTTATGCAGGCTTTGCCTGTAGTATTGCTTCTGATAAAGGATGGCAAAAGTAGGCCAAAAGCAAACGCCATCCCTTGTGAAAAGCAACCTAAAAAACGAGGGAAATGTTCGGACAGAGTCACCGTTTCTTAGCCTTTTTTAAAAGATTGAGGGTGAAAACAGAAAAAAAGAGAGATTTTGTTTGGCTGGTGTAGCAGCTATCCCTACTTTTGCGTCCCAATTTTAGAACACATGGCTAATCATAAGGCAACCAAAAAGGATGTACGTCAGGCTTCAAAGCGCCGCGAACGCAATCGTTACTATGGCAAAACAACCCGTAACGCTATCCGTGACCTCCGTTCACTCACTGATGCTGCTGCAAAAGAAGAAAATCTTCCTACTGTAGCAAGCATGATTGACAAACTGGCTAAGCGTGGCGTAATCCATAAGAACAAAGCTGCAAACCTGAAGAGCAAGCTGGCCAAGCACATCAATGCTGCCAAAGCTCCTGCGGCTGCTTAATTGCTGAAAGATTTTTTAATCATATTTGTCCCGATCGGATGTCCGGTCGGGATTTTTTGCTTTGTACCTACCCCCCTTCAATGGGCTGCGGCATGTTCACCGTCAAATACACACCAATCAATAATATGCGACTCTTTTTCTCGTTGAGTATCCTGCTCATTTCTTTTGCTGGCGTTGGCCAAATCACTCCTTTTGAAAAAAGCAAAGGCACAGAAAGTGCCACCTACTTCGAAACCATTGCGCTGTATCAGCAACTCGACAAACAAAGCCCGATGGTATCTGTGAAAACAATGGGCACCACCGATGCAGGCTATCCTCTGCACCTTGTGTTAGTGAGCAAAGACGGCAGTGCCGACCCCGCCAGCTGGCGCAAGCAGCAAAAAGTGGTGATAATGGTGAACAATGGCATTCACCCCGGCGAGCCCGACGGTATCGATGCCAGCCTCATGCTGGTACGTGACATTATTACCCGTACAATGACTTTGCCCGATAATGTGGTGCTGGCCATTGTACCAGTGTACAATATTGGTGGCAGCATCAACCGTGGCAGCTACAGCCGGGCCAATCAAAACGGTCCGCTGGAGTATGGTTTTCGGGGCAATGCACAAAACCTCGATCTGAACCGGGATTTTACCAAGGCCGACAGCTACAATGCGCAGTCGTTTGCCAAAGCATTTCATTGGGTACAACCTGATATTCTGATAGACAATCACGTAAGTGACGGCGCCGATTTTCAGCATGTATTTACCCTGCTCACCAGCCAGTACAATAAGCTGGGCGAACCACTCGGCAGCTGGCTGCGCCAATCGTTTGAGCCGGCACTGTACCAGCAAATGGATAAGAAAGGCTGGAAACTTTTTCCTTATGTAAACTTCGACAGCTACGACCTGAGCCGCGGCATGACGCAGTTTTACGATCCGCCCCGATACAGCAGCGGTTATGCGGCTTTGTTTCAAACCATTGGCTTTGTGCCCGAAACACACATGCTGAAGCCCTACCCCGAAAGAGTACAAAGCACTTACGATTTTATGGTGACCGTGATGCAGCAGGCTGCGGCCATGGCGAAAGAATTGAAGGCCACCAAAAAAGCTACGCAAAACGCATTGATGCAAACTCAACAATGGCCACTGGCATGGACACCCAACCGCAACAAAAACGACAATCTGACTTTTTTAGGTTACCAACGAGATACGGTGATAAGTGAAGTAACCGGCCTGCCGATTATGCAATACAACCGCCAGCGCCCTTTTAGCGGACCAGTAAAATTCTTTAGCTATTTCGACACTAGCAAAACTGTACACATTCCAAAATACTACGTAATACCGCAAGGCTGGCACAACGTAACCGACAGGCTGAAAGAAAACAATGTGCAAATGCGCCGGCTGGAAAAAGACAGTCTAATAACTGTAAAGGCTTACAAAATAGAATCGTACAAAACCAGCCCCAGAGCTTACGAAAAACATTACCGTCAATCGGAAGTGAAAGTGCAGGCAGTGCAGCAAACCATCACTTTCCGAAAAGGCGATTACCTTGTTGCTACCAATCAGCCAGCCCGCAGGTATTTAGTAGAAATGCTGGAACCCACCGGCGACGACAGCTTCTTCTCCTGGAATTATTTCGATGCCATTTTGCAACAAAAAGAAGGCTACAGCGATTACCGCTGGGAGCAAGTGGCTGCACAATATTTAAAAGATCATCCGGAGCTGCGCCAACAACTGGAGGCGAAGAAAAAAGCAGACCCGGAGTTCGCTAAAAACAGCAGCGCCATCCTGAATTGGGTGTATAAAAACTCGCCTTACTACGAACCGGCCCACATGCGGTATCCTGTTTTCAGTATTGAATAAACGCATGCTGAATATGAAAAAGCCGGTTATGTTACATAACCGGCTTTTTCATATCCTGACCTAGGTTATTGTTGGGTAACTTCGGGTATAGTATGTTGCTGATTATTCTTGTGAACGCCACATAATTGCAGACCATGAAAAAAAAGTTTAGCCTTTTCCTATCCATTGTTTTTGCCTGCACAGGGGCACAAATATTTGCACAACAATGGACGCTTACACCTTACCCCCAACAAGCACTGCTTATTGAATGGCAACATCCAAACATGCAGCGCAACGAACGCATTGGCGATGCTTTGATAGCAAAACCCACAGGACAACCACAAAGCATTTCCGGCGTTGGCAACATTGCAGTAAGCAACGGCGTAAAAGCAACTGCTACTGCAAATAAATCATTGAGTATACAAACAAGTACGGCCAGGTTACAAATACTGGCAGCCTTCGATAGTGGCCATATCCGTGGCTTTCGCATAGCCATGCCCGATAGCATGCAGTGGTACGGTGGCGGCGAAAGAACACTCCCCATGAACCGACGTGGGCAGCGTATTCCCTTATACAACAATGCACATTATGGCTACGAACTGAATGCGGATGAATTGAATTATTCTGTACCCTTTATCATCAGCTTAAATGGCTATGCGTTACTTTTTAATAACCCCGCCAAAGGATATATGGATTTTGGCAAAACAACACCTGACGTGTTGGAAATAGCCTTTGAAAGTGGCAACCTCAATATGCTCCTCATTCCCGGCAACACAGCAGAGCAGTTGCTGGAACGCTATGCCCAACTCACCGGCAAACAGCCGCTGCCACCACGTTGGGCACTGGGCAATTTTGTAAGCCGCTTTGGCTACCGCAGCCAGCAGCAGGTACAAGATGTAGTGGCCAAAATGAAAGCCGACAACTTCCCCATGGATGCATTGGTGATTGATATTTTTTGGTTTGGCGACAGCATCAAAGGCACACTCGGCAATCTGGACTGGATGAACCGCAACAGATGGCCCACACCCGATAGCTTGCTGCAATCTTTACGCCAACAAAACATCAATCCCATATTGGTTACTGAACCTTTCTTTTTGAAAGGCACCAAGCAATTTGCCAATAGTCAACCGCACTTAGCCACTACCAAAAGCGGTGAACCATACATGCTCACCAAATTTTACTTTGGTTATGGCGGCCTGCTCGACTTGTTTAAACCAACAGCACGGCAGTGGTTTTGGCAGTTTTACAAACAACAAACCGACAAGGGTGTAGCCGGTTGGTGGGGCGATTTGGGGGAACCCGAAAATCATCCGGAAGATTTGTACCACAACCTGCAATCTTTCGGTATCAACAGAAAAGTGAATGCCAATGAAGTGCATAATATCTATGGCCACATGTGGAGCAAAATGCTCTACGAAAACTGGCGCAAACAATACCCAACGCAACGCTTGTTTTTCTTGAACAGAGCAGGTTATGCTGGCAGCCAGCGGTACAGCATTTTTCCATGGACGGGTGATGTAAGCCGTAGCTGGGGCGGGTTTCAGGCACAGCTGCCCAACCTGCAAAGCATGAGCCTCAGCGGTATACCATACATACACAGCGATGCAGGAGGATTTAGCAACACCCCGGAAAATGATCAGGAATTGTATGTGCGTTGGGTGCAGATGGCCGCCTTCTCTCCCATCTTTCGGCCACACGGCACAGCCTTCGGCGATTTGGAAGCTGGCGTAAACGATTTGCCCAGTGAGCCAACGTTTAAGGATGAGCCCTATAAATCCATTGCCAGAAATTATATCCGGTTGCGGTATCAGCTGCATCCTTACCTGTACACACTGGCATGGGAAGCCAGCACCAAAGGCAAGCCTTTTATCCGGCCCATGTTTTTCAGCAATCACAACGATACTGTATTGATGAAAGCCACACAGCAGTATATGTTTGGCAATGCATTCTTAGTGAGCCCGGTGACAGAACGATATAAAGAAACGCAACGGATATACTTACCCAAAGGCGGCTGGTATAATTTTCATACAGATGAATTTGCAACAGGCCAGCAGTGGATAGATGTAGCTGCGCCACTGGCACAAATGCCCCTGTTTATAAAAGCCGGAAGCCTTATACCCATGTGGCATGCCGGAGCAACTGCACCAAACCTTACAGCTTACAATCCGAAAGGACTACTTGGTTTGAAGTTGTATCCGGGAGAGGCCGCTAACAACGGCTACATATATGATGATGACGGCCAAAACCCATTGGCACTCCAACAAAAAGAAGCTCACCAACTGTTGCAGTGGCAATACAGCGCAACGGACAACAGCATTACACTTCACATAAAAGCTGTCAACTGGCCAACTCATTTTACCCGCAATCTATTGTTGCATTTCCCCGGCAATGCAAGCCATCCGTTTGCCATGCAAAATGCTGTTTGTTCCGTCAACGGAAAAAGCATGCCCTTATTCGCAAACCGAACAACGAAAGGATGGCTGGAACTACCTCTTTCGTTTACAGGAAAACCACTCACCATTGTATTTACTAAAAAGCCATAGTACATGCCCGCCGATTACTCATACGACGAAAACTTTACCCCCGATAATCTCGATGCCAACCAAATGCTGCGGGAGTATGAGCAATGCAACTTTTCAGGCTTTGCTTTTACGGGCTATCAATTGCAGGGCAGGCAATTCACCGATTGTAGCTTCACCGATTGCGATTTAAGTATGGCCAATATTGAAGGCACTGCTTTTCGGGAAGTGCGTTTCATTCGCTGCAAGCTGGTGGGCTTACAGTTTGACGGCTGCAATCCGTTTTTATTTGAGATACAACCCAAAGGCTGCCAGTTGCAACTGGCATCGTTTGCCAACATGAAACTGAAGCAGGCAAGGTTTGTGCAATGTCTGCTGCACGAAGTAGATTTCAGCAATGCCGACCTGAGCAAGGCCAGCTTTGCGGATTGCGATTTGGCCGGTGCCATATTCGACAATACCAACCTGGAGCAGGCCGATTTTCGCACAGCCATTCATTACGCCATCGACCCGGCGGCCAACCGTATGAAAAAAGCAAAGTTTTCGATAGACGGATTGCCGGGATTGCTGCATAAATACCAGTTAGATATTTCGTAAGCAGGCCACATGCCTGCACTACAGCTGAGCATAGCCCCGATGGTAGCGGATACCCCGTAGCCACGCCTCAAGCGTGGCGAGGAGTAGCAGCGGACAGCGGGTAACCGAAGCATGGCCTTGCACTATTGCTGATGCTACTCATTTTCATTTTCTTCCAGCGTGACTCTTCTCACGGCGGGGCATGTTGGCTATCAGTCTTTAGCCCTTTTGGCTTCATCAACTTTACACCCGAAAAGGTCAACCATTTTTTAACCCGGGTGAAAGAATTCTGCCGTTGATGCAACTACTGACAACCGAAGACTGCCGCCCGATTCTATCAACCAAATACGCATTATGAAAAAGTTTTGGATGCCACTGAGTATGCTACTGGTAGCAAGCACTACAATAGGCCAGGCGGGCCACATTATGCAAGGCATGGGTGCTGTGAACATGAGCATGGGCGGCGCCAGCACGGCACAACCCATTGATATCAACGGTGCACTACACTGGAATAGCGCCAGCATTGCTGCATTTAAAAACAAACAGTTTTCTATTAATGCCGGTACGTTTTTTTCGGCACCACAGGTAACTGCAGCTGTGCCTACACAACAAGGCACATTCAGCGGCACCACCAAAGATGACAGGGGTGTAAGCATAATGCCGGCACTAAGTATGGTGTGGGGCAAAAAAGACAGCAAACACCATTGGGGCGTGAGTGCTTTTGGAGTGAGTGGCTTTGGTGTTACGTTTCCGCAAAACAACAGCAACCCGATTAGCTTGCCACAAAGCCAGGGCGGATTTGGCCAAATAAAAAGTGATTACATGATGATGCAAGTAGGCGTAACTTATGCTTACGAACTCAGCGATAAAGTGAGCATTGGCATTCAGCCCACATTTAACTGGGGTGCGTTGCAGCTAGAGCCCAATCCGCTGGCATCGCCCAGCCAAACACTGGGATACCCCAAAAGCAATAAGGCAAGTGCGTTTGGTGCCGGTGCTCAGGTTGGCATTTACTACAACAGTGGCAAGGGCATTAAGCTGGGCGCATCGTACAAAACACAACAATACTTTGGCGATTTCAAATTTGAAAACACATATCTCAATGGTACACCTGCGCCAGCCGTCAACTTTAAAATGAACTATCCCGCCATATTCTCTGCAGGTATTGGCTACAGCAATAAGGCCATTGACTTTGCGTTGGATTACAGATTTGTAAACTATGAAAAAACAGATGGCTTCGAAGCCAAAGGCTGGACCAATACCGCATCGGTAAAAGGTTTTGGCTGGAAAAACATTTCTATCATCAGCGCCGGCTTGCAATACAAACTTACCGACAAAGTGCCATTGCGAGTGGGCTATACTTTCAGCAGCAATCCTATCAATAGCGAGTTAGCATTCTTTAGTGCACCTGCCCCAGCCATCATCAAACATGGATTTCAAATTGGAACGGGCTTGCAGCTGGGCAAGCATGGTACAATCAATGCTACGTATCACCACGGCAGCAGTGGCGGCAGTGTAAGCGGCCCCATACTCAACCCCATGATGATTAGCGGTGCAAACCCATACGGCGCCATCCCCGGCAGCAGTGTGAGCTACAAAATGACCACCGATTTATTCATGCTTGGTTACACTTATCAGTTCTAAAAATTCACTTTACTTACAACAACCAGAAAGCATGCATCACCATTTAGTGATGCATGCTTTTTTTAAATGCATTACATAACGGAATCGTACAGGGGCTATCATCATTCGTACAAACAGGAACTGCTGTTCGGTGCCCTCCCGATAGCTATCGGGAGGCTCCGCTCCGCTGCGGCCCCGCTTATGGCGGGGCTACCCGCCGGTCATCCGCAGCCCTTCGGCTATGTGCATGTGGCACCTATAAAAACATCAAGCATTCACTTATTGCAATACCACTCCCTTCAATGGCGGCACCGCCACAGCGCCTCCTTTCTGCTTTACACCAGTCAATAAGTTGGTATAATCACCAGCAGGTATTTGTGCAGTAGCTTCAGTTGTGCCCGCATTCAACAACACCCAAATGGTTTGCTTTCCATCGAAGCGTTTGTACACCAGTAACTTATTGTTGGTTTCAGTAAATGCAATATCACCCCGACGCAGCACACTGTGCTTGTTGCGCAAGGCAATGAGTTGTTTGTACCAATCAAAATGCAGCTGATTGAAACCCACAGAATCATAACTCTTTGGCCCCGGTTGATAGTTGTTGCGGGTTTCCGGTGCAAAGCTCATCTCCTTCCACCACAGCGGTTTGCGAGGGTCAGGATCGTCGCCGCCCCACATGCCCATTTCTTCACCATTCCAAATTTGTGGTCCGCCAACAGATGTAAACAAATGCAGCAAATACAACCTTACCCGCTGATAGGTTTCGGCATCGGGCTTACCGGTTTTATACTGTGCATCATCTTTCGGCAAAGCACGGAATTTGTATTTGCCGGGGTTGTAAAAACAGGTGAGCAATCTTGGGGCATCATGCGTACTGCTCACATTCATCATGGCATAGCGATTTGTTTTTTGCAAGCGGTTCCACTCAAACTGCAAGCTATCCGCCAGTTGTTTGGCATCAATCGAAAAATCACTTTTGCTGAAGAAATATTTTGCCGGCCGGTAGGCGTGGTAAAACATCACTGCATCAAACACATCGCCGCTGGTGTAGGGCACAGGATTCATAAATGGATCGGGCCATTGCTCCCACCACACTTCGCCTACTAAATACGCATCGCCTTTCGTTTGTCTTACTACTTTGCGCCACTCCCGCCAAAAGCCAAGCCCTACATGATCGGCCACATCCAACCGGTAGCCATCAATTCCTTTGCTGGTATCACCATTGGGTGCCAGCCATCTTTTGGTAACCGCAAAAATGTGCTCCTTGGCTCCTTTGTTGATGTTGCCCTCGTAGGGATGACCAATTTTTCTTTCGGTAGTGATGTCTACTTTTTTCAACTCGGGCAAGCTGGAAATATTGAGCCAACCTGCGTACTGCATTTCATTGGTTGGCGTAGCAGGGTCATCAAATTGCGAAATGTTATACCAGTCTTTGTAAGCACTGTTAGCGCCATTTTTCAGCACATCTTGCCAAGCCCAAAAAAGCGTACCCGTATGGTTCCAGCTGTAATCGAGCACCACACGAATATTGCGCTGGTGAGCTTGCTCTATCAATTGTAAAAACAGTTTATCCGCTGCTGTCCACTGCCAGGTAGCAGGGTCGTTCGGATTTTCTTTGGCAATGATGGCCCTGTCGCCCACGGGGTCGGGACCAAAATGTACATCTACATGATGATAGTAACTGGCATCGTATTTATGCAAAGAAGGTGCATCGTTGATAGGATTGATGTACAATGCATTGACACCAAGATCTTGCAGGTAATCCAGTTTATTGATGAGTCCTTGCAGGTCGCCACCATAGCGGCGAAACTGCAGCCAGTTGTTGAAATCTCTCGTGCTGTCTGTTGCATAATCATCTTTCTGATACCAATCTTGCCCCCAAGGTGTAACGTGCCAACCAGCAGGCGCCTGCACTTGCAGCGGCGGGATGGCAATACTTGCCGCGGTTGGGTCATTGCTACTATCTCCATTGCTAAAACGCTCTACAAACACTTGGTACCAAATGGCATCCTGAGCCCAATCGGGCGGTTGGTTGAATGGCGTTGCAGGAACCTGTTGCTGAGTAGAGGTCTGACAACCCAACAAGAAAATACAGGCAATCAAAACAAGGGTACGCATAGGTTGATTTTTCGTGAAGATATTGTGTCGATACATGCAGAAAAGTAAGTTCTATCATGTTTTACTGTAATTGGAAATCATGCATCGAAGGCTTACATGACAGAGACATTTGCTTTAGCTGGTAGTCAAGGTATCTTTGAAGGCGAAAATTCAGGGCACCACCAACAGTTGCTATCATCTCATATTTATTCCAATCCCATGCAATTACAATCACTCAACCACATTGCACAATCGTTTACCAACACGGCCACCATGCCTGTGTTGTTTTTAGGACATGGCAGCCCCATGAATGCTATTGAAGAAAATGAGTTTGTAGCGACGTTTAGAAAAATAGGACAGTCATTGCTAAAGCCGCAAGCCATTCTGTGTATTTCGGCACACTGGGAGACCCGTGGCACAATGGTGACCGCCATGGAGCAGCCCCGCACCATTCACGATTTTGGTGGTTTTCCAAAAGAATTGTTTGCCGTGCAATACCCCGCCCCCGGCAGCCCAGGGCTGGCCCGCATTACACAGGAAATCATCACCCAAACTACAGTGTTACTGGATGAACAATGGGGCCTCGACCACGGTGCCTGGAGTGTAATAAAGCACCTTTACCCCGCTGCCAATGTACCTGTGATACAAATGAGCATTGACTACACGCAGGGCCCTGCTTATCACTACGAGCTGGGCAGGCAGTTGGCGACACTACGCAACAAAGGCGTACTCATTGTGGGCAGTGGCAACATGGTGCACAACCTGCGTATGGTAGCCTGGAACAAACTGGATACGCCCGGCTTTGGCTACGATTGGGCACTGGAAGCCAAAGAAAAAATGAATGCCGCTATCCTCAACGGCAACCATCATACGCTTATCAATTTCAAGCAGCAGGGCCGGGCTTTTGATTTGGCCATTCCATCGCCGGAGCACTATTTGCCCCTGCTGTACACCTTGGGTTTGCAGCAAAAAGGCGAGGCCGTTTCGCTGTTTAATGACCAGGCTTTGTGTGGTTCGCTGACGATGACTTCTGTAAAAATTGGATAGAAAATATACATGAGTGCTGAAAACCAGCGCTTTAGCTAGAGGTAAATGGTAAGGGAGGCGCCGAGCTGTGCCTCCTTTTTTGCTTCGGAAAAAGCTTTGAGAAAAATGGCTGAAACCCTTGCTACATCCGCATTTTGCCCTACTTTTGCCGCCCCGAATATTAAACCATCGGGGTTTTATCATGAATTTCTTTTTGAAACAACTAAACGCAGATGCACAGGAGACCGCTGGCGCCGCTGAGGAAGCTGCTGCCGAGCCTACTGCGACAACAAATGTACCTGTGGAGGCTCATGTAGCCGAAACTGTAGCTACTGCTCACGATGACTTCGACTGGAGCATTGACAAGCGTAACGTAGCCATTTACAACGACAGCGAAAGAGAGAAGTACGACAAAGTGTACGACGCTACTTTCCGCACTTTCAATGACGGCGAACTGGTTGTCGGCATTGTAGTGGGTTTGACCAAAACTGATGCCGTTATCAACATCGGCTTCAAGAGTGATGGCCTGATCAGCCTGAACGAATTCCGCGACGCTCCCATTCAAATTGGCGACGAAGTGGAAATTATGGTCGTAGAAAAAGAAGACCGCAACGGTCACCTCAACCTCAGCCGTCGTCAGGCCCGCATCAGCCGTGCCTGGGAAAAAATTGTGGACAGCCACAAAACCGGCGAAGTGGTTACAGGTACTGTTACCAGCAAAACAAAGGGCGGCTTGATTGTAGACGTATTTGGTATGGAAACATTCCTGCCAGGCTCACAAATCGACGTGAAGCCAGTTACCGACTACGATCAGTTTGTAGGAAAAACTATGGAATTCAAAGTGGTGAAGGTGAACGAAACCATCAAGAATGCTGTAGTAAGCCACAAAGCCCTCATCGAAAGCGATATCGAAGCACAACGTGCCGAAATCATTGCCAAGCTCGAAAAAGGTCAGGTACTGGAAGGTACTATCAAGAACATCACCGATTTCGGTGCGTTCATGGACCTCGGCGGTTTGGATGGCTTGTTGTACATCACCGACATCAGCTGGGGCCGCATCAACCACCCTTCAGAGGTGTTGAAGCTGGACCAAAAGCTGAACGTGGTAGTACTCGACTTCGACGACGACAAAAAGCGTATCAGCCTCGGCCTGAAGCAACTGACGCCACATCCTTGGGATGTACTGGCTGAAAACATTCAGGAAGGCAACACCGTAAAAGGTAAAGTAGTAAACATTGAAGACTACGGCGCATTCCTCGAAATTATGCCTGGCGTAGAAGGTCTGGTACACGTAAGTGAAATTACCTGGGCCAACACACCTGTAAACGCTAAAGAATTCTTCCAACTGGGCAATGAGCACGAAGCGAAGATTGTGACGCTGGATAAAGACAGCCGCAAGATGAGCCTCAGCATCAAGCAACTGAGCGATGACCCATGGAGCACTATCGAAGACAAATACCCTGTTGACAGCCGTCATTCAGGTATTGTAAAAAACATCACTCCTTACGGTGTGTTTGTAGAAATGGCTCCCGGCATTGGCGGTATGATTCACATCAGCGACCTCAGCTGGTTGAAGCGTTTGAACCACCCAAGTGAGTACACTAAGGTTGGCGAAAACATCGACGTAATCATCCTCAACATCGACAAAGACGGTCGCAAACTGCAACTGGGCCACAAGCAGCTGGAAGAAGATCCCTGGAACAGCCTGGGTGAAACTTTCCCTGTAGGTTCTGTACACGAAGGCACTGTAATTAAGAAAGATGACAAAGGTGCTGTAGTAAGCCTGCCTTATGGCCTCGAAGGCTTTGCTCCTGCCCGTCATTTGGCTAAAGAAGATGGCACTACCATTGCTGCTGAAGAAACAAACCAGTTCGTGGTTATCGAATTCGATCGCAATGAAAAGCGCATCGTATTGAGCCATGCCCGTATCTGGGAACGTGCTAAGCAGGAAGAGTTTGAAACTGAGAAGAAAGAGAAGAAGGCTGAAGCCGAGAAAACTCAGAAAGCAGTGAAGACTATCCAGAGCAAGGTAGAAAAAGCAACCTTGGGTGACCTGGGTGTGCTGGCCGACCTGAAGAAAAAACTGGAAAGCGGCGAAGGCAACTAAGCTTTTGCAACACGCACTTGCCCCGCAAGTGTAGCTTCCGCACATATAAAACCGCCCTGTTGAAAAATGGGGCGGTTTTTATTTTACCAAGCCGGTGTCGCAGATACCTTTGCGTTCATTCATTTATTGATACAAAACTTTGTAGCGTATGCCACGTGAGCAACACACAGACCAAGAGCACAAACACGACCGTCATCACCGCAACAGCGATGAAAAATTTGAAGCAGAAGTAAAGCAGTTTACAGAAGACCCGGCCAAACTGGCCCGTGAAATTCTCAGTCTGAAAAAAGAACTGAACCGACTGCACTATAAAGTAAAAACCTATCAGGAATCGAACCGTAGCCTGCAGATTATTTCGGTAGTCACTACCTTCATTTTGCTGGGCGTAATTATAGCCAAGTTGTACAGCGGCAAATAATAATAACGTGCTTTTATTGCAGCTGCCGCAGCAGCAAATCGTTGAAGTTTTGCAACGAAGAAATTTTCAGGTCGGCAGCGCCCCAACGGGCCTGTTGTAACTGAGCAGCAGCAGGCACCACCACGCATTTCATTTTGGCAGC
>JADLHL010000104.1 GCA_020848815.1 Chitinophagaceae bacterium
ATGCCCGTGCACATGTGCGGCAGCATGGCCCACATGAGTGAGCTCAAAGCCATTTGCAAGGCCAACAACCTGCTGCTGCTGGAAGACGCCTGCCAAAGCATTGGCGGCACTTACAAGGGTCAAAAACTAGGTACCATTGGCCATGCCGGCACTTTTAGTTTCGACTATGTAAAAACAATTACCTGTGGCGAAGGCGGTGTGGTAATGACAAACGATGAAGACATTTATGAAAAATGCGATGGCTATACCGACCATGGCCACGATCATAAAGGTGTAGACCGTGGTGCCGACCTGCATCCGTTTATCGGTTACAACTTCCGCATCAGCGAACTCAATGCTGCCGTGGGTTTGGCACAAATTCGCAAGCTCGACCAAATCCTCGCCATTCAGCGCCACAACAACAAAATGTTGCGGAGCTACCTTGAACAAGTGCCCGGCATCAGCTTCCGCGTTATACCCGATCCTGAAGGCGACAATGCCTCATTCCTCAGTTGGTTTTTGCCCACTGCCGAGCAAACACAAGCCGTGGTAGATGAATTGAAAGCACAGGGCATTTTGGCTGGCAATTTCTACTGGTTCAACAACAACTGGCACTACATCCGCAAGTGGGATCACCTGAAGTTTGCAGCCACGCTTAACAACATGAACCCACTGCAAAAAGAAGCGCTGGATAAGTTGGCTGAAACAAGTTTCCCTGTGAGTGATGGTATTATGAGCCGTTGCATCAGCACAGCTATCAGCTTGAGCTGGACAGAAGAACAACTGAAAGAAAAAGGCGAAAAAATGCTGGCTGCCATAAAGAAAGCATTGGACAGCATTCAGTAACAAACAACAAATTCTATGAAAAAAGCCAACGAAAAGTCGTTGGCTTTTTTCATGCGCCAAATTCGTTTGCAACATAGTTGCCAAAATTTTTTAATCCGTATTCACAGATGGAATACTGTTTGCCTCTAAATTGAATTCTTAACATTTCATTAAACATTCAACCAAATGAAGAGAATCATTCCTGCCTGGGCCTTCTTGTTGTTGGCACTTACTGCTTGTGAAAAGTCGATAAAGGAAGAAGTTGCAATAGACGACGACGTGGCAATGGCCACCGAACGCCGTTGCGATGCCGACCTTGTACTAAGCCAACAATTGGCCGAAGACCCAAGCCTGAAAGATAAATTAGCCAATATCGAAAGCTTTACCAATGACTATGTAGCCAAGAAAAAAAGCGGCTTGGTAAAGCAAGCCACAGTTACGATTCCTGTTGTGGTAAATGTGTTGTATCGTACGGCTGCTGAAAACGTAAGTGATGCGCAAATCCAATCACAGATTGATGTGCTCAACCGCGACTTCAACGCTACCAATACAGATTTCAATAGCTACATCCCTGCTGAATATGCTGGCCTGAAAGCTAATGTGGGCATCACTTTTACCCTGCAGGCTGTGGTACGCAAGGCAACCACCAAATCCAGCTGGCGCACCAACGATGACATGAAGAAAAGCTCCCGAGGCGGTATCAATCCTACCAGCCCCAGCAATACTCTCAATATTTGGGTATGTACTTTGTCGAACAGTATTTTGGGTTACGCTCAATTCCCCGGTGGCTCAGCTGCCACAGACGGTGTTGTTATCCTGAACAGAGCTTTTGGTACCACCGGCACTGCTGCGGCTCCATTCAACCTTGGCCGTACTGCTACGCATGAAGTAGGCCACTGGGCAAACCTGCGCCACATTTGGGGCGATGCTACCTGTGGCAACGACCAGGTTACAGATACGCCTCCGCACAACACCGCCAACTACGGCTGCCCTGCACAAGGCCACAAGAGCACTTGTACCGGTACGCCAAATGAAATGTGGATGAACTACATGGACTACACCGACGACCGTTGTATGTACATGTTTAGCACTGGCCAAAAAGACCGTATGCTGGCTGTATTTGCTGCTGGTGGTCCACGTGCCGGATTTTCTCTTTAATTTTCATCAGAAGATTCTATACTAACAACGTGAACTGAAAAAGCCCTGCCAACTGGCGGGGCTTTTCTTTTGCCACTGCTTACAACTGACGCAGTACCGTCAGCTGATTGATGGTACGATCCAGATTGTGCAACTCGTACTTGGTTTGATAGTATGCATCGTTGTTGAGAAAATCGGCGAGGAAACGCATGGCCTGCATGTACAACAGCATTTTGCCACTGTAGGCCAAGGCTTCTTTTTCTTTAGCAGTCCACAGGGTATGAGTGGCATCCATGTACCCTTCGGTAAGGGCTTGCAAAAATGATTGCCGCACTTCGATGTCTGCAAAGCGAACATCATTTTCTTCGTGGCTGGGCACCATGCTGCGTATCATATCGCCCAAATCGCTGAAGCATAAACCTGTTTGCGTGGTATCCAAATCAATGGGGCACAAAACACTTTGCGTTTCGGTGCTGAATAAAATATTACTGGGCTTGGCATCGTGGTGCAAAATGCGCTGCGGAAAATACTGCGGATGCGCCGCCCAATACATGTATCGCTGCAGCAGTTCATTATAATTATCCAGTTCAGTCAGGCATTTACCGGCCAGCTTCAACCGCTCAGTAGTAGCACCGGCTTTTGCCTGCAGCAATTGCTCAGCCCTAAGTGCCACATCATGAAACCGGGGCAAAATAGTGTGCAATTTGGGGGAAGCAGCACTGAGTATACGGGTGTATTCACCAAAACATTTCGCAGTGGTGTAGGCCAGTTCTTCGGAGATGGTACCTGTTGGTGTGTAGCTATCTTGCATGTATGTAAAACAGCGCCACACTTCATATCCATGCACATGCATCAATTCATTTTGTGCGGTGGGAATCAGCTCTGGTAAACGGTAGTTTCGTTTCAGTACAGCCCGCAGCTGTAAAAAGTTTTGCTGCACTTGCAATGGTTGCTGAAAAATGCGGGTATTAATTTGTTGCACAATAAACACATCGCCACCAGTATCAGCCACTTTAAAAGTTTGATTGATGAGCCCCTGTGTAAGCGGCGTTATTGCTGCTGGGCGAATGCCGAATGCCGTACAAATCGTTTTTACTTCTTGCATCGAAAGCATGTTTAATCCGTCGCAACGGACAACTTGTGTTATTGCCTATTTAAAACCCACGGTTGAAACCGTGGGCTATGTTATCATCATTTTTTGAAAATAAAAATCATGTGATGTACCATCAATAGGTGTCGTCAATGGCAAACGTATTCTTTCTGTTTTTCCATTTGCCATTGGTAAAATCAGGAAAGTCAACTGTTTTGCCTTCGGCCACTGATATTTCTGACAGTGGTGTAATGGCACTCCAGGCAGCGGCATCGTATACATCCTGCGGCGTAACAGTCTGGCGTTTTACACTTTCGATAAACGCATGCACTACAAAAAAATCCATGCCACCATGGCCGGCACCTTGTGCATCATTGCCATACTTTTTCCAAAGCGGATGATCGTATTTATCCAACCATTCTTTGGCGGCTTCCCACTGGTGTGGCTTGCTGATGCCTTCAATGTGTATGCTCTTGTTAATGTCCATCCACAAGCCCTTGGTGCCCTGCACCCTGAAGCCGAGTGAATACGGACGTGGCAGGTTGGTATCGTGTTGCAGCAAAATGGTTTCACCATTGGCGCAACCAATTTGTGTTGTCACTACATCACCCAGTTTAAACTGCACTTTGGCATTCGGATGATCGGCGCCGCCTTTCTTCACCACATAGTCGTGCAGGCCACGGGCCTTGCTGGCAAACGAGCTTAGCTTTGTGAAGCGGTTGCCCCGGTTGATATCAATCATCATTGCTACAGGTCCAATGCCGTGTGTAGGATACAAATCGCCATTGCGGTCTACGCTGTGTTGTGTTCGCCATTTGGCTTCGCTGTAGCCTTTTTGGCCAAACTCGGCACCGCTATCATAAGGCGTTTTGCCATCGTTGAATTTCACTCCACGCAGGTCGTGCTGGTAGCCGCCCTGCAGGTGAATGATTTCGCCAAACACACCCTGACGCACCATATTCATCACGGCCATTACATCGCGGCGGTAGCACACGTTTTCCAGTTGCATTACCTGTGCTTTGTGTTTTTCGCAGGCCTTCACCACATCCCAGTGGTCTTGCAGTGTAATGCCCAGCATTACTTCGGTACCCACGTATTTGATGCCTCTTTCCAAAGCATCAATAATCATGGGCTTGTGCCACTCCCAAGGAGTAGAAATGATGATGGCATCAATATCTTTTGCCTCCAGCAATTTGCGGTAGGCATGCAGATCGCCTTTATAAATTTTGGGCTCGGGCTTGCCACTGTCTTTCACCATTTTCAGGCTGGTGGCCAGCATACCTTCATCAATATCACAAATAGAAACAACATGCACATCGGAGCGGCGCAGGGCCAGGTCTAAATGGTTTTGACCGCGGAGGCCCACACCAATAAAACCGAGTCGCACCTTATCTATAGCAGGAGCTGCAAACAATGATTGAGGATGCAGCAAAATGCCTGCTGACAGCACAGCGGAAGATTGCAAAAAATGACGACGGGAAGATGACATAGCCAATTGTTTTATGCAGCAATGTAAGGCCAAATTAAATCCGTCATTTTTCAAAGAATTTCAAAATGAAGTGCCACAGCTATGCCAACTGAATAAGATTCGGCCGGTGATTCACCCTACATTTTGTACATCCATTGGCATGATTTTCCGTATTCTGGAAAACTAAGACCTGCTTATTATTTTTAATACGCTGAAAATCAATGATGTAAGTATTTGGCACAATTGCGGCATTGCTTGAGCAAACTCTTTTCGCTTATGCGTCGAATTGTATTACTCGTTTGCAGTGTTGTATTAGCCCAATGGGCATTGGCCACAGGTGAACCCTCCACTTATTTTCAAATTTTTGTACCACCAAACAATGATGCCGTTCGCAGAGATGCTGCGTTGATAATTACGGCCATTTACGATAGTACTTCGTTTGACATCATAGACGACGGTGCAGATGGCGATACCGATGACAGCAAAAAAGGTATGCTCATGGCAGGCCAAAGCTATGTGCTGTACATCCGCGACAATGGCATAAACGATGATGCCCGTTATGCTTCGGGTGGTGTATTAAAATGGGATGGCGATTACTTCATTGTAAAATCAGATAAACTGCTGTTTGCATCGCAAAGTACCAACAGCGACTGGCAACACGATTGGGTACCAAGCACCGACAAAAAATCTATAGGCCAAAAATTCATTATTTACTCACCGGTATTTAGCAGCAGCAAACGGGATGTAAACGTAATGGCCTATGAGAACAATACCACCGTTACATTTCAAAAGATTTCATTTCAACCCAAAACAAATACCGGATATACCGATGTAAAAATGGAAGAACCCACGACCATTTTTACCCGAAAAATAAATATTGGCGAAGACCTTATTTACAAAAATACCGATGGCCGCGATGTAATGGCTGCCGGTGAAACTTACCTTTTACTAAGTGATAAACCAGTAACTGTACAGTACGGTGCACTGTTTGGCAACGAAAGAGATGGCGGCGGATATGTACCTTCTTCTAACGGCAGCAGCAGTGGCGATCTGTTGTACTTCACAGTACCATATCAGGCAGCAGGTGAGCAGGAAATACGCATTGCGAGTTGGGATGATAAAAACGACATTAAACTGGAACGATACAGCAATGGCCAATGGATAGAATTGCGCAACTACAGCTTGAATAAAATGCAGGCCGCAGATTGGGTTGGCCGCAATTTTAGCAATGCCACTTTCAACACTGTATTTAGAATAACATGTACACCCGGCAAACGAGTAAGTGTGTTTGAAGGCAATTGGTTTGAAACAGGCTCACCCGGTACCAGCGATATGGGCACCATGGTAAGTGCCGAAAATGGAACCACATCAGGCACTCGTTTCCTCACCTATATGGCCCCTCCGGGAAATGAAGCCAATGTGATTAATCCTTTTACCGGAAAAGCCTTTGGACAACGACTTACACACTTGTACATCTTTGCCAAAGAAGGTGCCACAGTAACAGTAAAAGATGCTTATAGTAACGGAGCTGAATTGAAGCGCAGCTTTACCATTGGTGCAGAAAGGTATTACGACTTTTACCTGACAGAAACGGAATGGAAAAATATTTACAATGGTACAGCAACCAACGTGGGCCCGGAAAGACCGTACCTGTTGGTGGAAACGGATAAACCAGTGGCGGTAATGAACACCAATTTTAATGACAACTGGATGTTGTATACAGGTAGTTCATTAACACAGGCTTTCACACAAAACAGCGAAGTATCGCAAAGCACTGCTATACCAGCAGATACAGTAACAGTAACTAGCACCATTAATACTGGCAGTGGAGTAGATAAACCAACTATTGAAGTAATTGTACAAGATGGTTTGAAAGTAGTGGAGTCTACCATAACCAATCCGGATAGTACCATACACAAAGGCACTATAACTGAAGAAGCTACAAAAACTGTGGTAAGCTTTAATGAAGTGGGTACACTCAAAGCAGATGAACAATATACAGTGACCACAAAAGTAACCGCAGAAGTAGGAGCCAATACAGGCCAGGTATTGAGTGGCCCAACCAATAGTACAGTGGAAACAATTGTAACGGGCAATGTAAACGGCCAGATACAACAGTCTTCTACTACGGCTGTGGTAAATGTGAATCCATCCAACACAAGCAAACTCATTTTTAGCAAGTATGCCGACAATCTGATCAACAAAGACAGTACCGACTCCTGGACAGCCAGTTGGGGCGATTTGAACAACGATGGATGGGATGATTTATTTGTAACCGATCGCAGATTGAATAAGCCCAACATTGCTTACCTCAACAACAAGCAGGGTGGATTTACAAAAATGACAAACAGTCAATTAGTAACAGACACAGGTGTAACTGTAAGTAATAGCCTCATAGATATCGACAACGATGGCGATATTGATGTGCTGGCTGTAAACAATACCCGCCACAGCAATTATTTTTATACAAACGTAGATGGCGTATTCATTCGAAATAAAGCCGTGAGCTTTGCAGAAACCATTTCTTACTATCATGGTGCGGCCTTTGCCGACTATGATAATGATGGCAACAACGATTTGTTTCTGTGCAACTTCTTTCCCACCAAATACAACGAACTGCACCGCAACTTTGGTAGCAATACCTTCAAAAAAGAAATAGCAGACGTTATACCTACAGAAGCCAACCAAAGTGTGGGACCAACCTGGGCCGATTATGATAATGATGGTTTTCAAGACCTGTTTGTACCCAATGGTGCAGGCAATAAAAACTCCCTGTTTCACAATGAAGGCAACGGCACATTTACCAAAGTACAAAACGCAATAACGGCTGAAGGCGGACAAAGCGTAGGTAGTGCGTGGGGCGACTACGACAATGATGGCGACCTCGATTTGATAGTGACCAACTCTAACAAAACAGGCAACTTTTTGTACAGAAACGAAGGTGCAGGTGTGTTTACCAAAATTACCAATAGCCCTGTAGCTACAGACAAAGGCGCATCGCATGGTTGCAGCTGGGCCGATATAGATAACGATGGTGATTTGGATTTGTACATCAGCAACGATAAGTCATACAAATTTTTATACATCAATGATGGCAAGGGTGGCTTTACAAGAAAAAATGACGAATTAGTAAGCTACGATTTTGGCAACTCATTTGGCCACGTGTGGGCAGACTACGATCATGATGGTGACCTCGATATGTTTGTGGCAACACACAGCAATCAACCCAATGTTCTTTTTTATAACAATGGCAATAGCAACAATTGGATTAGTATCAAACTCACCGGAGTAAATGCCAACAAAAATGCTATAGGTGCACGTATTTATGTAGACACTGAAAATGGCATGCAAATGCGTGAAGTAAATGCACAGAGTGGTTTCGGCGGGCAGAGCAGCCTCACCCAACATATTGGTTTAGGCAATGCAAGTGCTATTCGCAGCATTACCATTGTATGGCCCGGCGGCCATCGGGAAGAAATTACAAACGTGGGCATTAATCAACTGCTCAGCATTACAGAAGGCACAACAATAGCTATAAAAGCAGCCGTATTTTTTGATGCCAATGGCAACTGCCAAAAAGATGCAAATGAAGAATTGATGCCCCGTGCTGCAGCAACAGTGTTGCGTAGAACCGCAATGGCTGGCAACACACCAAACGCTGGTGAAAAGTTTATATCCAATGATGAAGGCTGGATAAAAATGAACCTGCCCGCTGGCAATTACAGCATGCAGTTATTGAATGAAAAACAAGTAACCGCTGGCAACTGTGGCCCATTAGAAATAAACATTGCAACAAATACCACAGATACAATTTGGCTGCCGGCGCAACCCACTTGTAGTGGCAGCAATGCCAGCTTGCTCATGGGCAGCACTGCCATTCGCAAGGGCATGACCAATAATCAAATGACACTGGTAGCAACCAACAAAGGACGCAGTACTGCAACCCGACTAATCATTAACTGGAAGGTGCCCGCTACCATTATACCCGGCACATTCAACACTACTCCGTTCAACGTGATAGCAAGCACTGAAAATGGTGTAGCCATGAAAACGTATCAGTGGGAAGTAACACAGCTGCAACCGTTTCGTTCCAACACTATACAATTCATGCACAGTAATAGTAGTACGGTACAAATAGGTAATGAAATACCTATGATGGCCTGGCTGGATGGCAACCAAAGCAACTGCAGTATCGGTGCAGATACTTTACGCCAAACATACAAAGTAGTAGGTGCCATTGATCCTAACGATATACAAGTAGCACCAACAGGCTACGGAAAAGAAGGACTCATACATCCTACTCAGGAGCTTACATACACCATCCGTTTTGAAAATGTGGGTAATCATCCGGCGAGTGATGTGGTAATAACTGATGAGCTGCCGGCTGGCATAGATATGAGCACGTTGAATATTGTGAGCAGTAGCCACGAGATGAGCAGCATGCAGGTAAACAATCAAAAAGTGACTTTCAGTTTTGAAAATATTTTCCTGCCGGATAGCGCCTCGAGTAAAGAAGGCAGCCAGGGCTATATTATGTTCACTGTAAAACCTGTAACAGGCATAGCCGCAGGTACCAAGCTGCGCAATAAGGCTAGCATACAGTTCGATCATTATGAAGCTATAACTACGAACGAAGTACTGAACACTATTCAAAGTGCTGCACAGGAACAAGAAGAAATAACTGTAGAAACCTGGCCTAATCCTGCCATGGATGTAGTGTACATCAACCTGAAACATAAGAAAGGAAAGTACACCCGAAAATCAATTCGCAGGGTTGAATTTGTAGACATGAACGGCAGAATTATTTTCTCGAAAATGTTTGGCCCGAACGATGAACAGCGCATCAATATTCCGGAAACACTGAACGGATTTTATATGCTGAAGATTACAGATAGCGATGGGAAAATGTACACCCACAAAATATTTGTCCGCAAAACGATGTAATAAGTAACAATCAGAGCAACAGGGCCCTGTTCTTAGCCAGAACGGGGCCTTGTTGTTGTTACATATTGCATGCCCATTATCTTCGCCGCATTATGCAGCCAACTGATCAAATACATATACACCAGGCCATTGTGCACAAAGTGGGCAACATGGCCCGGGGCGAAAAAATCACCCTCAGCGAAAACAAACTAACCCTCAACGATGAGCTGGTACGCCAGCTATTGGTGAAATATTTTTTGCAACACTTTAATGAGCATGAGCAATACAAGTTTACGCACCACAGCAGCCTTGGCCTCAATGAAGTGTACACCTACTGCAAGCATATTTTCAATGATCAAAATACTTTTGTAGCAGAAAGCCGCCACATAGCCCAGCTGCTGTATCAGGTGAGTACGCATGCCCGTATAAAAGAAGGTGAATTATATGTGGTACATCTGCAACGCCTTCCATTTGAGCAAGAAGAAGTGGATGCACTGATACTGGTAAAAAGTGAAAGCAGGAACACTTTTTTGAAGCTGCTGCAACATGGCAAAAACCTGGAGATTGTGGCTGAAGAAGGATTGAACATGCAAAAGCCCGATAAAGCGTGTTTGATTTTTAAAACGGCAGAAGCAGACGGCTATCGTGTTTGCATTATTGATAACACCAACAAGCAACAAGATGCTCAATATTGGCTCACCGATTTTTTGCAGCTGACACCAGTGGCCGACAACTACCACCATACCAACGAAGTGCTAAGCATGTGTAAGCAGTTTGTAACTGAAGCGCTGCCCGCACAGTTCGACATTACCAAAGGTCAACAGATAGACATCATGCACCGCAGCCTCGATTACTTTAAAGAAAACGAGCACTTCGACATGCAGCAGTTTACGCAAGAAGTGATAGCAGTGCCGGAAATGGTGGATCAGTTTCAGGAGTTTAAAGACAACTACGAAAAAGCCCGCCATGTACAATTTGAAGATGAGTTTGACATACACCTGGCGGCTGTAAAAAAACAAAGTAAAGTATTCAAGAGTGTGCTGAAGCTCGACAAGAACTTTCACATTTACATACATGGCCGCCGCGACCTGATAGAACGTGGCTACGATGAAACAACAGGCAAGCACTACTACAAAGTGTACTTTGATGAAGAAGCATAAATACAAAGTACATTAGTCCTTTCTGTTGGCAGAAAGGATACCAATTACTTTGTGTATGGTAGCATGTACTTTGTTTACCATACGCAACACATCATCATTCACCTCAGCCAGCTTTCCACTTTTTTCAATTGTTCGTATATCGTCGTGCAGGCTGGTAAAACCTAAGTTATCTAGTGTAGGCTTCAGCTTATGCGCTACGGCTCCCATTTGCTCCCACTCTCCATGGTTGGCATGTGCCAGCAACTGATCGGCAATGGCTGGCGTTTGCTCCACAAACATGTCTACCATTTTTTGCACAAAGGCCTGATTGCCCCGGGCAATATCATTGAGCATATCTAAACTATACAGGGGCAAATCACTTTCTGCAGGAGATGTGGCCACTACCGGCTGGGCTGCTGCCTGCTCATCAAATGGGCGGCCTACCCATTCTGCAATTTTTCTGATCAGCACATTTTCTTCAAAAGGCTTGGCCACAAAATCGTTCATACCTGCTTTGAAACAGGCATCTTGTTCGCTGCTCAATGCATTGGCGGTAAGAGCTATTACTGGCAGTGAGCTGCTGATATCTTTTCTGATAATTGCTGTTGCAGACACACCATCCAATACAGGCATTTGCATGTCCATCAGTACAATATCTACGGTTTCCTTTTGCAGCAAATGAATGGCATCTTCGCCATGCACAGCTTCAACCACACTTGCCCCATACTGTTGCAGCACCGTTCGGGCTACCAACCTGTTCATGGCATTATCTTCCACCAGTAGTACTGATATATTTTTCAATAAATCGTTGGGCAGTAAATGGCTGGTTTCTTTTGGCAAATCACTTTCGGTACCCTGCTCCAACATCACCTTAATAGTAAATGTAGTACCATGCCCGGTAGTGCTTTGCACCTCAATATCACCATGCATTAAGTCTACCAATTGCTTAATGATACTCAGCCCCAATCCTGTGCCACCGTACTTTCTGGTAGAGTGGGTGTATGCCTGCGAAAAAGGCTCAAACATTTCCTGCACAAATGCCTCGTCAATTCCAATGCCCGTATCTTGTACAGTAACGATGAAACACTGACCATGTATGGTTTGAGGCTTAGCTGCCAACGTGATAGTTATGCCGCCATGATCAGTAAACTTAACTGCATTCGACACCAGATTAATCAGTATTTGCTGCAACCGATAAGGATCGCCGATTAATACCGGTGCAATGCCCTCTTCCATTTTCACTTCTACCCAAAGGTTTTTTTCTTCTACCCTGTGCATTATCATTTGCACAGCCCTGCGTACTAATTCTGCCGGCTTAAATGGTATGTGTTCCAATGCCAATTTACCGGCTTGTATTTTAGACAGGTCGAGCACATCGTTGATGATGACCAATAAATTATCGGAAGCTGTATTGATGGAGTCTAAAAAAAGGCGTTGCTGTTGATCGAGTTGTGTTTTTTTCAATTGTCTTCCCAAGCCGATGATGGCGTTCATAGGTGTACGCATTTCATGACTCATATTGGCCAAAAAACGCTCCTTGGCTCTCGATGATTCTTCAGCAGCAAGCGTGGCCATACGCAGCTCTTGCTCCAATAGTTTTTGCTGTGTTATATCCAGGTGAATGCCAATAGAACCAACCATTTTGCCACTATCGTCGTAGCGGGGCGCACCACTGATAAGCCACCATTTCTCTTCGCCCTGCTTGTTGTGCACTTTCATTTCATATACATCAGAATGACCGGCACTGCGTCTTCTGTTTTGTAATTCTATAGTATACTTCTCATCGGTATCTACAAATAAATCAACCGCTCTTTTCCCTGTTATTTCATGCTGTGCATAACCACTCATCCGCAGGAAGCTTTGGTTGCATACCTGTATGCGGTCATCAATATCTACCTCCAGCAAACCAAGGTTCATATTAGCAATAATGCCGCGGTATTTTTCTTCATTCAGCCGCAGTGCATCTTCTGCTTTTTTTCGGTCGGTGATGTCCATCATAAAACCAGTAAACACATGTGCACCAGCTGCTGTATCGTAAGAGTAGGTAGCTGCTACCGAACGCCAAACCAGTTTGCCATTGGGCAATTGCAACCGCGATTCATTATAATAAGGTTTGAGCGATGACAATGATGCCTCATTGGCTGCATCAATGGCCGGCAAATCTTCATGAAAAACAAAACGCCGATAGTCCTCCCGAAATGCCTCGGGGCTAATGCCGAAAATTCGCTGCATGGCAGGGCTCACATAACGCAATTTTTCAGTTCCATCTTGTGCATATTCGTATTCATACAAAACAGCAGGAATACCTTCACTCAGCGATTGAAATTGTTGTACCCGTTGCCACAATTCCAGCTCTGTGTTTTTGATGTGCGAAATATTTGTGTGTGTACCCGTCACCAATTTTGGTAAGCCATTTGCTGTATATGAAACAGCCATGCCCCTGTCGAGTATCCATAAGTAGTGCCCGTCTTTATGGCGCATTCTTATTTCTCTGTTGTGCGAAGAACGTGTACCGGCATCATACTCCTCATTTTCCTTCACTACCGTTGCCAAATCATCCGGATGAATTCTATTGAGCCAGAACTGATTTTCTTTATCAAATGTGGCGGGATCGTAGCCAAGCATTCGCTTGTATTCTTCTGAATAAAACGATTGATGCGTTTCCAAATCATATTGCCACACACCATCGCCTGCGCCTTCAAGAGCAAACTTCCACAGCTGCTCTGCATACCTGATGCGGGCTTCATCTTCTTTTGCCTTGGTAATGTCTTCTACGATGGCAAAATATTCGAGCACCCCACCCTCACTATTCAGTACTGATTGGCCACGTGTCCGGCTCATAAAATGTGTACCATCATTTCTGTATTGCAACACTTCTACATCAAAAGACTGGCCCTGTTCAAATGCAAACACCATTTCCCGCAAAGCCTGCTTATCTGTTTGTGGTCCTGCACAAAGATCAATGGGTGATTTGCCTACCACCTGGCTCATTTCAAAACCAGTCATTTTCAAAAAACCATCATTCGCCCAGGTTATTTGCCCGAACTTATTGGCAAAAACAACCCCGTTTTCATTGGCACTTGCTACTACAGAGAGGCGCTTTAAATTTTCCAACACCGTTTTTTCTTCGGTAGTATTGCGCATTACACCGGCAAAAACCTTTCCCTGTGCATCGGTGTAGGCTACTCTTGCATTGGCTGTCCAATAAATGGGCTCCCCATTGGGCATAACAAAACGGCAATCGGCATTCCATGGTGCTTCTTCATGAAATGCACCACGCACAGATTCTTGCCACACAGGCAAATCATCGGGGTGAATAAAATCTACCAAACGGTTGGCATCAGCTGGGTTTATGCCGAACTCTTCTTGCAGTCTCGGACTGATAAACTCTACATTATTTGATCCGTCGAAATTCATCCGCCACAAATACACAACTCCGGGCACGTTATCTGCAAGTCGCTTAAACAATTGCTCTCTTCGCTGCAAGTCGGCTGCCATATTTCGCTGTTGCGTCACATCGGTTCCGTATACATGGAAGTAATCAAACTCAGGAAAGAAATGACAGTCGAAAACAAATATTTTTCCTTCCGTAACAGTTTCTACGGTCCAGCGCATATCATTTGTGGGCCGCAGCGCAGCTACCTGTTGCCAAAAGACAGCCTCGTTCATTAATTCATCGTTGTACAGGTATTGATGCAACCGCTGAGCGGCAGGATTCTTGAGTAATACCAACCCTTTTGATGATACACGAAACCGAGGTTCCGGATTATGCTTTGTAAATAAAGAAAGCTCATTCATTTGCTTGCCGGCATCTTCAATTGCCAGCTGCTGTAGCTGCACCTTGTGGAGCATTTGTTTTAAGTCCTTCTCGGTTAGTTCATGTGCTTTCAGCACATGCAGCAGGTCTATCAACGGATCGTGTACAGCAAAGTTGTTGATGGTTAGCCCTGCTTCACGTAATTCTTCAACTGACGCAAACCACGGTGTACCAATAAACAACCATTGGTCTTTTTCTGCCAGATGCTCAAACTGACCTCTTAATAATACCGAAGGCTTTTGCACCCCTTGCATTAGTATGAGCTGCCCCTGCATTGAAGCCAGCGCAGCTGCATGAATGATTTGTACAGAAGGTCTTTTAAATGCTAAATAATTTGTAATGCTTTCGCCCGTCTGCATGCTCAACAGCGATTGATAAGAGCTACCGAAACTAACAATGCGGCAGTCACTACCAATGGTAATATAAAATGGAAATAGCCGATCAAACTGTTGATGTTGAAATGCGAATTGCATGCGAATAATTTTACCAATTCACTTGAAATATTTCATGGGTTTCCGGCTCGCTTTGCATAGATAACACCTGAATGGTAACAGGTGTATGGTACATTTTTGCCAAGCCTTGCAGCAGGCCCAACACAAAGTGATGAAGACCTTTTCGGGTGGAATAATAATGGACTTCAATAGAGCTTTCTGTAATTGTACCAATCCGAAATTCAGGCGGATTAAGCCTTGGATAAAATAACATGATACGACTATGAAACATGGGGAGGTTGAGCAAAAATTCTTGCAGGTTTTTGCCGCCGGCTTCCATTAAGCCGCCATATTTTTCGCGACCGGTTTTTAGCACCCACCATTCACCAAATGCTGAGAGCACTTCACTCATCGGTATTTGTAGCACTTCCGAAGAAGCTGCTACAAGTTTATATGTCATCTCATCATCATAAGGCTCATTGCTCAGGAAATAATCAACCTGAACACCACTGGCAGCTTTTATCTGCATCCACGCATTTTCACCGTGGCTGGCTGTCACCATATCTTCTATTGCCCTATTGATAATTCCGTACATACTTCGCTTTTATAAGATGATTTCCTTATCCTGAATCATTTTGTAAATCGTGCTTTTACCAACATCGAGTTTATCGGCTACTTTAAGCACATTGTTGTCATACTTTTCCAAAAACATTTTTACAATTTGTACCGTGTACTGCCGCAGGGTTTTCTCTTCGCCTGTAAGCATGCTGCCAGTACGGGCTGGTGCAAATGAAATATCCTTTGCATCTATTTCTGCATCATCGCAGAGCACAGCAGCCAACTCCATGCCGGCCTTCAACTCCCGCACATTGCCGGGGTAGTGATATTGCATCAGCTTTTCCCTGGCGGCGGCAGTAAGTCCTTTTGCAGTTGCTTTATTTTCCTTGGCAAATTCTTCTAAAAAAAACTTGGCCAGCAGAAGAATGTCATTCCCTCTTTCACGCAGCGGAGGTAAGTCTATGGGCAAGCCCATGATGCGGTAGTACAAATCTTCGCGAAACTTACCGGCCCGCACTTCTTCCGGAAGATTTTTATGTGTAGCAACAATCAATCGTACATCCAGCTTTACACTTTCGTTGCCACCTACTCTTTCCAACTCCCGCTCTTGCAGCACCCGTAGCAATTTGCTTTGCAGGCTAAGATCCAGCTCCGCTATTTCATCTAAAAAAAGAGTGCCTTTATTGGCCTCTTCAAACTTGCCAATCTTTCTGCCAATGGCACCGGTAAACGATCCTTTTTCATGACCAAACAATTCGCTTTCTACCAACTCTCTGGGTATAGCCGCCATGTTCACTGCTACAAAAGGTTTCCGTTTTCTTTCGCTGTTGTAATGAATGGCTTTGGCTACTACTTCTTTGCCCGTTCCCGTTTCGCCCGTTACAGACACATTGATGTTGGTTTTGGCCGCCTTCTCCATCAATGAAAATATTTTTCGGATAACAGGTGAATTTCCTTTGATGACATTGCCGAATTCATGCTTCTGCCCCAGCTCCTCCCGCAGTTGCTCTACCTGCATTTTTAGCTGTTGATTTTCGCGGATACGCAGTATGGCATTCCAGAGCAAATCTTTGGTATGGTCATCTTTTACCAGATAATCACTTACCCCGAGTTTGAGCATTTCAATGGCAGTGCTTACATCATCCTGACCACTGATAACGATAACCGGAATGTCGGGATGCTGTGCCTTTATTTGCTTAAACAATTCGGCCCCGTTCATATCCGGCATCGAATAATCGATGGTAATAAGATGTGGCTTTTGATGGAGGCTGGCAAGGCAGGCCTTACCCGAAGCAAAACGGGTAACCTGATGATCAGGATTGAGCGATAAATGGTAGGCCAGAATTTCGCCATACCAGGGGTCATCATCAACAATAAAAATCCGGTAAGTTTCCATAATGTGGATTTCTTCCAATGTACGTATTGAATGCTTTCAAATAACCAGGCAATGTTATTTTTTATGCGGATTCCATACGCTTGATGAAACGATACCAGCGCTTAAAGAGCAGGTTGAGTTGCAAAAACTTGCTGTATAAAAAAAGCAAGGCGATTTGCCAAAGGACGACCCAACTGGCAGCAACTGCAAAAACCATAATGACAGAAAAGCCAATGAGCAGCAAATGAAAAACCGACACCCTTGTTGTGGCTTGTGAATGCACCAAATGCTGACGTACAAACCAATGGTGTAAGTGATTTTTATCGGCAGAAAAAGGAGAACGGCCCTGCTGTATACGGGTGTAAAAAACACGGAGTGTATCCATCACGGGCAGCATCATCGTTGCTGATACCAATACCAAAATAACATCTGGTGCAACTATGGTTTGCGCATACGCATTCTCCACCGAAATGATACCCATAACTGCTACCAAAAAACCAAGTACCAGAGAACCGCCATCGCCCATAAAAAGACGGGCAGGCCGCCAATTGTATTTTAAAAATACGAGCAACACGCCTGCAAAAGGCAAGAGCAATACCAACCATTGCAGCTGGCCAAGCATATACATGATCACCGCAAAAACCAGCACATTGATAAAACCAATACTGCCTGCCAATCCATCAATACCATCGAGTAAATTAAACGCATTGGTTACACCGGCTACCAGCAACATGTTGAGAGCATACTGCAGCCAAACCGGTATATCACCAATCCCAAAAATGCCATGCAAAGAATGCAAGCGGATATCTTGCCATGCCAGCAAAAAACCACCTGCCAACTGAATGAGCAACCGAAGTTTTGCAGGTAAATTCAACCTGTCGTCTAGTACACCAGTAACAGCCAGTACCAGCAGCATAACACCAACTGCCCAATATTGTACAAACAACTGCCGCATACCTGCCGATAGGGCAAAAGCAATGAGCAAGCTTAACATCATAACCAAACCACCAATGGATGGTATGGGGTCTTTGTGCAACTTTCTTTCATTGGGAATATCTACCAGCCTGAGCTTTACACTCCAGCGGATAAGATTGGGCATGAGTACGATGCAAGCCAACACTGCAATAGCAGTAGTTATGAGAGCTTGTGTAAGCAGTGTATTCATGTGATGTTGTATTTGCGTAGCGTTGAAGAAAATAGTTTAAGGGAAGGGTAGTTGCGGCAAAGGGTATTACTATATTTAAGCCTATCGCTTTTCGAAAAAGTAAGAAGGTGACTGCAAATGAGCCATTCCATTTTGATGCAGGTAATCGCTGCTGAATATGCTGATCACTTTGGTTGGTTCAATGCGTTCTTTACCCGAAGCTTGCAGCACTTTCAACACCAGATAACGGTAGCGGTTGGCTATTTGCTTCCAGGTATAGCGGCGGTCTGCAATTGTTTTCATGATTAACGCATGCCGCTTTAAACAAGCCACAGTTGTGTGCTCAATTACATGCACCAAATCGTCGGCAGACCGGAAGTACAATGCCTTTTTCTCTGTCGTAGTTCTGTTGTACGTTACATCATACGCTATCACCGGCAGGCCCAAATACATGGCTTCTACCAAAGAAGGATTGGTACCGCCTGCGCTGTGCCCATGTATGTATACCAGACAGTTGCCCCGCAGCATATCCAACTCCCGTTGATTGTAAATAGGATCGAGTAAATGAATGTTTGAAAAACGACCGTAGGTTTCCCGCATGGTTTTGCCATACTCACTATTCTTCCAGTTGCCCACCAATACCAGCTTATGCTTTGGCAGTTTTGAAAATGCTTCCAACACAACATGGATATTGTTTTCCGGCTCTATACGGCACACTTTAAAAGCATACGGCTGACCAACAAAATCATACTTGCTTCGGTCTTCTTGCGTAGGCTTTACCTGCAGTGTATGATCGGCACCGTATTCAATAATGTGGCTGAGGGTTTTGTAGCGGATGGCGGTGTAATCCTGAATAGATTCATTATCGGAAATATCGGCATGCGAATAGCGAACTGCCACCCACTCTGCTGCCCACAAATACCAGCGGGCAAGCTTACTCCACTTGTTGCGTTTCCATTCTATACCATCAATAGAAACGATGATTTTTTTGCTTGTAAATAATTTTACAAATGGTAACATAAAGCCACCACTCACACCCAATACCAGCAACACATCAGCATAAAACAATGCATGCAAAATGCTGAGGGAATCGTAGATAATGCTTTGCAAACCGTTGGCATCGAAAGGCAGGTACTTCAACCTTGCACCTTTATAATACGACTGACGGCTTTGCTTCGGATACTTTTTTGCCGTGCAATAAACGGTCATATCAAACTCTCCGGCCAGTTCATCTACAAGGTGTTCTGCCAGCGTTTCAAATCCGCCATAACTAGCTGGTAAGCCAACGGTACCAATAATGGCAATACGCTTTTTCCGCATGCTGTGGTTTTTGGAATTACTATATCGCAAACCGTGCCACATGCCATAAGCATTGATAATCAATTAGTGCTGTAGTTCTTCCGCAACTGTTGTTTCCACATTCTGGAAGTGCTTTCCGTCATTTGGCTGTAACGATGCAATGCTGGCCGATGCAAAAACTTTGCTTACACCCGCTTCAAAAGCTGCTGTACTAAAAGCTGCAGCTCTCCTTCGGGCATTTTCCGAAAAACGGATATACTTTTTTACATCCGTGTACAATAGCTGCACAGCTTGTTGCAAAGCAGCAACCTGTCTTGCATCTATGCAAAAGCCTTCCACGCCATGACGTACCAGTTCTACCGGCCCTCCCACAGGTGGAGCTATCACAGGCCTGCCGCATGCCATGGCCTCCAACAGAGTAAGGCCAAAAGTTTCCACCCACTCATCGGGGTTCGAAAAATTGACCACCAGATGTGCCTGCTCATAAAAAGCCAACGTATTGGTAGTAGTGCTAAACAGCATGCAGTTGTGTGGCACAGCATGTTGCTTTTTAAAATCCTCTACTTGCTTTTCATCGGCATTCAACACCAGCTGAAAACGTATGGCGGGCAAAGCCGAAGCCAACTGCAGAAACTCATGAACGCCTTTGTACGCTTTTAACGAGCAAAGCATGAGTACTGTAAAAGGTGTACGCATGTTTGGCGAAGCAATATGTGCAGCTTGTTGCACAAAGCTATTGCTGAGTGCATTGTATACCGTATGTAATTGAGGCCTGCGAAAATGGTAACAACTGGCCACATAGTTAGAAACAAACACAACATCAGTAGCTGTAAATGCGACAACTTTTGCCAGCAAATTTTTCAGCAGCACAGGGGTAATGCTTACTTCGTGCACATGGTACACCACTTTGCAACCTCTAATACTGGCAGCCAGTGCAGCCCCGGCAGGTAGCAAAGTATTTACATACACCACCTGCGCCCTGCGCAATGAAAACAGCAGAGAAAAAAACAACTGCAGCTGTACAATAAAGAAGCGCAATAATGTCATCCATTTATTGCTACTGTGCTTGTAATAAAGCGAATGATAGCGGGCATTGGGCAACCCACTCAAAAAACCACCTCTTGCCGGTGTTGCAGTATATATATCTATGCTGTATCCTCTTTTTTGCAAAGCTTCCAACGCCTGCCTGAACACAAAAGGACTGCCGCTAAAATCGTTGAGTAAATGAACTGCGCAAACTGATTTCATGCCATGTGTAATTTTTGCTTTGTATCAACAGGAGTGCGTTTGTGCAACAGGGTATTGTACACAGTTGCCAACTGCTTGCCCCTTACCGACCATAAAAAATATTGATTGAAACGCTGCTCAGCCAGTTGGTGTTCGTGTAAATATGTACCGGTATTGCTGTGCAACATCTGCAGTTTCGCAGCAAATGATTGAACAGTAGTTCCATGATTTTTATAACTCACTTTCAGCAAAGAGTCGGGATGTACAAAAGCACCGGGGCCAGCATTGTTGAAACAAATAACCGGAAGCCCGTAACTCATGGCTTCTGCCACCACCATGCCTGCACCTTCATGAGAAGGGAAAAGAAAAACTGCACTCTGCCGATACATTTTTTCCAATTCGGCTTTCGGCATCCATTCAATCACCTGCGTACAGTGAGTAATATTTGCTTCGGCAATCCACTGCTTTATTTTCGGCAAAAAAGGCCCCGCACCAGCCAGTATCAGTTGCGTTTTTTCCTGTTGAGCCCTGCTGAGTTGGAAATAAAAAGTAGCAAAGGCTGCAATAGTTACATCAAACCCTTTTAGCGGCACAAATCTGCCTACCGATAATACAGTAAACTTGTCTGGAATAGCGGTTTTAACCGTTGGCCGTACAGGCTCCGAAGCAACTGATGGCATGATGCTGTACTTGTGGCGTGGAAGGCGTAGCTTGATAGCCGCCTCAGTATTCATACAAAAAATATGACGGGCTTTCCATTTGCTGATGTACACAAAAGGATCGATGTACCAAAACCAATTTTTGATAGCCCACAGAAAACGATCTTGCAACCAGGCTCTCCAACCATATTGCTTACGAATAAACGAAGCAGGAATGCGAGGATGATGACCAATTGGCCCCCATACAAATGGTTTACCCATTAACCACAAAAAACTTGGTGTCCAATCATTGTGAAAATTGAGGGTATGCACTATGCTAAAAGCACTCCTCTTGGGCAATAGCCATATTGCTAAAGAGAGCTGCCACATATAATAATAAATCAAACTCAAAAGCGGTCCCTTTTTCCAAAATATCATCCATTTGGGCCAATCGAAATACCACCATTGTACCTGCTGATACTGCGCCTTTCCATCAGGGTGTTCGGCCATATACTTTTCAATATGTGGCCGGTTATTTTTCCGGGTAATGGCTATTACACGTTGTGTAGTAGCTGCCTGCATAATAAAATTCCAGCCCATACCATCCTCTGAACCTTTGTAGGGATTAACCGCATATGCAGTCATCAATATAGACTGGTTAATATTTTTTTCCTGTTTCATATCGTTTATTTAAAACAGCACACTATGATCCTCATTTTGCAAAAGGCATTATGCCCGTTGCCTGATTATTTTGGCAGGAACTCCACCTATGACCATATTATCCGGAAAGCTTTTTGTAACCACTGCACCTGCAGCTATTACACAACCGCTACCTATTTGAACACCATCCAAAATGGTAACCTTACTGCCAATCCAACAATTATTGCCAATTACAATTCCTTTTCTTGTTACACCCTGCAAACGAATAGGCACCTCCAAATTTTCCTGCACATGATTTTCGGGATGGCAGCTGAAATATTGGCCCACTATACAATCATCGCCAATGTGTAAACCACCACCGCCACCCAGGTAGGCATACTCGCCAATGCCTACATTATTGCCCAACACTATGTGTTCACCTACATGATTAAGTGAAGTAGAAACAACCAACCGGCTAAAAGAACCAATACTCACATGATGCCCGAGTGCAATGCCGTTTTTACCCAGTGCACTCAGGTACACATAGTCGCCCAGCTTGAGCATTCGGCCCCATTTTATATTAGGTAAATTAAAAAAACGGACTGCTCTGCCACGCAACATCCATTGCGGATTTCGACCATACAGCAACAACATGGCACCCCGCATTACAGCCCAAAGTTGTTGCCATGCAAACTGCATTAATACATAGGTGGTTACATGTTCATCCATCTTAAATGCAGGATTGCGCTGTTGTACCAATTTTTCCAGAAGCCGTTTCATATTGCTATCATCCTATCAGGCTGCCGCCTGTATTTGTTGAAAAATGGTTTGTAGTGTATTGTTGAGCTGCTCATTGTGAATAGGCTCATAGCTGGAAGATTTATAACGTTTGCGCATACTATCAAACAGCTGCATATAATCGTTGGTGAGACTTACAATAGTATCAGCACTTAACTCTTGCTTTCTACTGAGTATTTCTTCTGGTGTAGCCCATAAAAAGAAATTCAATTTCGGTTTCAGTAGCAAAGCATACCCCGCAGTAGTCACATATTTCGGCAGTTGAATATTGCTACGCTTACTATCGTTGATGAAGTCAAAATAGTATCTGTCATACAGCACTACATAACCACGCATCACGTATTTCAGTTGAATGTAAAACTGACCCAACAGGTAATCGGCATAATAATAGGCGAAACGCAACAAGGAGCCGATACTACTTTTGTTGGTGCCCTGTCGGGGTAATGTTTGAGCTGCTTTTTTTTCTGCAGCTTCTTTGCCATGCTTCCACGCACTTAGTATAGGCAGTAGCGATGGCCGGTGCCTTAATACTACTACTTTTCTGCGCATTACTTTTTCTACATGCTGGCGTGTTGCTTCAATAATAGTACTCTTGCCCGCACCATCTACACCACTAAACGTAATAATGAACCCCCGGTTATTTTTCCAGTCTCTAATCATATCAATACCGTATTGAAATAGGTTGACAATAAAATGTACTCCCCTGTTTTGTGGCTCTTGACGCACATAAGCAGCCGCCGATTGCATCGTTTCTTTGGATGGAGTAAACAACGCCTCTGCTGGCTTTTGTTGCTTACTATACCGCTCTACAGTAGCAAGCAATGCGTTTCTCTCCTCCTGTGTTATCTGATGCCATTGCTGCTGATATTTTTCAGGTATGGCGGCACCATTGAGAACGTAAAACAACCAGGTGTACATTGCATCGTGATAGCTGTCGGCAACCAGAATACCTCTGCCATCGTTAACTGCTGTAGCAAGCATCGCCTGCACATTCATAAACTGTATGGCCTTTCTTTTCAATTGCCAGATGGCATCAATGTGTAGCACGTTGCCGCTGTGCAAATAAATACCCGCCTGTGTCATATTGCTTCTGCTTCGAAGTACTACCTGCTTACATAACGGATGTTGTTGCAGCCACGTCATCATTGTTAAAGCTGTAGACCGCTCCATACAAATATCAATATCGCTATGCAGCGGCAACAACAACACATGCGGCAAATGCATTTTTACAGCAGCATGTTTTTTAGTACGTAGCCATTCACTTATATCGGCTATTAGTTGCGTTCTGTCGGCCACAGCATTATTCTTCATTAACCAATAAGAAAGGGCATCGCTCCATGTTTGTAACAACCAGCCAATTTGCAGGTGCCAATCTTTTTGCTGCGCATATATTTCAGCATAGTAACTAATTACATCCAGCAAATACCATTGCTCAAGCTGAGCAATATTCAACCCATGCTTCTCCAACTGCGGATGGCATAATTGGTGCCATGCATCTAACTTTTGCCGTATGGCAGCAAAACCCTGATTGCCGATGAGTACAGTAGTTTGATAGTGAAAGTGAAATGCATCGTACAAAGCAGATGCTGATGGTTTGTATAACTCCCAGTCAATCAAAGCAATCTTTTGTTCATTCATCAACATATTCCACGGTGTACAATCGCCATGAGCAGGAGCTTCATGTATATTTTCCCAATTTGAAGCCGTAGAAAATAGCAGCTGCAGTTTGTGCATCAAACCTTCAGGCAATGGGGTATGCCGGATAGCTTGTAATCTTTGCAAACGCTCAGCTATTTGTGCAGGGATCTTACTGCCCGAAATATTATTTGAGGTAATTGACCGAAAGCACCATTCTTGTACCGCCTGCTGAGGCAACTGCAACCAATGCATTGATGCAGGACTCATTCCAAACGATACATTTTGCTGAGCCAATAAGGCATCAGATGAAGCCAGCAATCTTGGAATAACCACGAACTGCAATGGCTTTTCTTGCCAATAGTGCAGCGCTGTTGCTTCCATTTGCAAAATAGAAGAAGACAACTCGCCATATGGAATTTTTACAAATTGGCCTCCTGCCCCCGGCAGGAATACAACCAACTTTCTATTGGGCCCTTTTGTGCCTGTAAACAACGCCCATTGTACTGTTGTCACATCGGCGTAAGGTTGTTCAGGCTGCCCCAAGCTGACGCTACATTCACCATCTGCAATGAACTTTTGCAAGCCCAATGCAAACAAAAACCTGACAACCAAGGCAAACAATTTACTCTTCCAGCTACCTGTAAAATAAAAACGCAAAAAAACTGGTCGTTGGCTATGTGCAGGCCAGATCCAGCGCACAGTACCATCGGGATTGTTGATGTAAAAACACTTTACAGTGAGCTTACTTTCTGCAGCCGACACCCGATAACCGAATGACATGAATGCATGTAAAACAAAATCTCTGGCCTGCTGCTGATTCATACAAATGCTTTAGCTAACATTTGATTGTCAATTGGCATGCCACTGCAGTTTCAAAACGTAAAACATTCATTTTCAAATAGTGAAATGAGCAAGTGAAACAGCGCATTCCAAATTCAGGACATGCGATTCCACGAAAAGGAACTTGGAATGAGCTTATGTGCTGGCAAACAACTCTGGTCTGCGTTTGCGCAGAAAGATTTTTTGGGCCGGCGACTTATGCTTGTTGATGGTAAGACTGATGTAAAAAATGAGTACCTGATAAAAGAGAATACCATAATTCGTTTCGCCAAAAATACCGAACTCAGTAAGGGAGTTGATGAGAATGGGGATGAATACCCCGATTGTAAACAGCTGTTTTTCTTTTGAAAATTGCTGCACAAATCCACGAATGGTGAATACCACCTGAAAGAGCACCAATGTAAAACCTACAAAACCAAGATTCATGAGTACTTGTATAAAAGTATTGTGTGTCATTTGCCCGGCATATGTGTGTACACTCTGAAAAAAGTCTTTGTATGCAATACGCATGAAACCAAAACCAAACAAAGGTTCTTGTGGCAAACCCTCGGTAATGAGTGCCGTCCAAAATGGCAGTCTTCCGGTCATACTCATTACTTCTTCCAGGCCGCCTGCATTTTCTTTTACAACCATTTTTTCTATGGCCAGCGGAATTACCATAAATGCACCTGCATACATGGCATACTTCAGTTTGGTATTGCTACTTTGCCGGATATGAAAAAAGGCAATCAGCAACGCACCAATGGTTGTACTTCTGCTACCAGTCATTACAATAGCCCACATGAGCAATAAAATCCGGATGGTATTCCACACCATACGCTTACCGGTGTAGTAGTTGAAAATAAAACAACTTACTCCCACAGCAGCCAGCATGCCCAGTTCATTTGGGTTCATAAAAAAGCCCCCGAGTCTTGCTTCTTCTCCGCCATGTGTCATTCTGTAAAATGCTTCAGGCGCTATAAACATGCCCACCAAAAAAATACTAATCATGAGCAGCACAGCATTGCCCATTACATTGTACAACTTTACCTGGTTGTCGGGAAAATAATTCTCGAGTAGAATGAAACAGGCAATAAAATAATATGCAAACACAAGGCTCTCCACATCCATAAACCACTGAAGTGCACTATATCCAACTGCAGTGCTCCACAAAAAACTAATCAGGCCAAGTGTTAAGTAAGCAACATACAAAAATGGGCTCAATTGATGCTGCCATCCAAATGAACCGATAGCACCCCGTTCTATAATTTTTCGGTATGCCCAAATAATGGCTCCCGTCATCATTAATCTCGAAAATACTTTTACAACACGGGTTATAGCCACATTTTCGCTCCATGTAAAAAAGCCGCCCAACTTGATGAAGAAAATAATAGCCAGCAAAACGCCCATCTGCGAAAGAAATCGCTGATGATCTGCCGGCCGCTTATATGAAGTCGTTAATGTAAACATGCTTCATACATTTTTGCCAATTGTGTAAGTACATAACTCCAGTGATAGTGCTGAGCAACCATTTGCTGAGCAGCAGTGGCATAGGCAGCAAGTGTGCCCTGATTAAATGACGCAATTGCCTCATCCAAGGTGGCCGCAAGTTCAGTAGCATCAGGGTGTTCTACTACCCATCCTGCTTTATATTTTTCTACGGCCTCTCCAACGTTTGTAGCCCTCGACACTATGCAAGGCAAACCAATGGCTGCAGCTTCCAATACTGCAGTAGGCAACCCTTCATTTCTACTTGGGTGAACAAACAAATGGCTTTGTTGCAAGAGATTCATTTTTTCATGACCGTATTTGGCCCCGTAAAAAACAATATGATTGCTAATGCCTAAAGCTGCGGCCGTTTGTTCCAAAGCCGCACGTTGTGCACTATCACCAATCATCCATAAAGTGATATTGTGATGCTTTTTAGCCATGCTTGCAAAAGCAGTAAGCAGCAAATCAAGTCCTTTGGTATGAGTATCTATTCTACCACAAAAGCTGATGATACAGTTGCCGGAAGTGTTACCCTGAAATGAAGCTGCGCTGTATTCAGAAAGCGCAGCGGTATCAAAGCCGTAAGGTATAAGTGCACTCTTTTTATCCGGCTGAATGCTATGCAATCCATCTACTTCACTTTTACCCAGCGAGTGCACTACTGCGGCCCTACGTAGTAAGGGCTTTTCAAACAAGGGAAGATAAATGGCCTTTTTCCATCCTCCTTTTTTCATGGCAATAATATTGTAACTACCATGTGGTGTGTACACAAATGGAATACGATATTTTTTCAGATAAACAGACACTTTAGAAAACACTGGAATAAAGCCACCGTGTAAATGAAATACAACATCTTCAGGTAAGGCAGCTATAGCTTTTCGCAATGAGGCATGCACCGCAAAAGGATGAATGCCTGTGGGAAAAAGACGGGTTATAAAGTTTCTATCTGGATAATCATGTACCGGATTTTGAGTGATGCCCCACACCGCTACATCATATCCTACGGCATGCTGGCGTGTAGCCATTTCGTATACTACTTTATTTACCCCATTCATACGTTCCGGGTTTACTTTACCCAATACCAAATGAATAATTTTCATACCCGGATATTTTTATTGTAAAGAATATATAGCCAGTATACAAGTAACATGCACTGTGCCAACAACATGCCTGCTAAAGCGCCCCACAGTTGAAAGAAATGAATCATGAAATAAGCAGTAGCAACACTAAAAATGGTAGCCAATACATAGCCGTAGAAATAAAATTTATTGAGCAGTTGTACCCGAAGTGCAATGCGAACAGGATAGCCAATCAGGATAAACACATACAATATTGCCAATCCTATCATTACATAACTGTAAGCAGTATATGTGTCGCCCCCGGCCATGTGTAACAATGGCTTGCCGAAAACCGCCAGTAAAATTAATACCGGAATAAGCAGCACAGAAAGTTGCAAAAACTGTTTGCGCAAAAACCGGATCAAAGCAGCTGGCTCCTGATGCAAGTGGGCTGCTTTGGGTAAAATGTATGTTTCAAATGCCTGAAGCAACACGTTGAGCAAGCCAAAAATATATTGTCCCAGGCGCAGTGCTCCAAGTGCTGCTGCACCCAGCCACCAACCCGCTGCCATTACATAAAAATTGCCAGCTGTCCACTGGAGCAGTGCACTGCTGAGCATCCATTTTCCATCACGTGCATGCAGTAGTGCGACACTTCGAATATCCTTGGTAATCGGCACACCAGGTTTTAACCACCATACGCCCAATGCAACCGATGGTATATAGGTAAGAGCAACTACCCACAAAGCAATCAATAAATCTAAATGATACACAAAAAACAATACTGCCAATGCCAGTAGTTGCAGCACATTGGTAAGCACATCAATCGCAAAAGCTTTTGGCTGTTGCTGCGTGGCGAGCAGCCATCTGCGCAAATAATCTTGCATAAAATATAAACAGGCGCCCACCACCGCTGCCATACCAATATTTCTACCAACAGCCCACATCGTATCTGCAAATAAAAAAAGGAGTATACCGGCTACAAACAGCAACGTAAGTATTGCCTGGTGAAACCAAAACAATCCGCCGGTATAACTCCTTTTTTCACCTATCCCAATATGTGCCAGCAATACCGGCGCAAGACCTGTGATACTAGCCTGCAATAAACTCAACACCAAGAGCTGTACCAATACCAACCCACTAAATATGCCGTACTGAGCAATGCCCAATGCTCTTGCTAATAATAAATTGGTAGCAAAGGCACTGCCACTAACCACTACCTGATCGGCCAATACCCAGTATTTTTCTGCAAGCTTCATGCAAGTGCAGATTGTTTATTGCTACGATTTTTTTTGCTTCGCCACCAATTGGCAATTGGCGCAAAAATGCTGGGCGTGTAGCCTGCACGGTTGAGTACAAAGTACATGCCCGGCAATGACAGTTCTTCCTTCAGCAAATCGGCTTGCATTACCATCGACTGCTTGGTTTTTCTACTATCTAACACAAACAGGTTAGTATTGGCTGTAGCCATTAGCATCATTGATACAGGTTGTTCTAGTACAGGCAGGTTACGAATAATAACGACCTCATATTGCTGCTTCAGTGTTTCTAAAAATGCCATCCACACAGGCCGCACCTGCCACTGCGGCGGAAATTGACTTGGCCCAATAACACTAACCCCCGGTATACGCACATTCGAAGCACCGGCATCAATCAATACACACTTTTTTCCCAGCTGCTGTAGCGCCATAGTAACACCTGTACTGTTAAACCCCTTACCTTCTTTTGCCGCAAAGCTTGAAATGCTGATTACACTGCCGGCATCGGCTATACCTTTCAGATCGAGCTCAGTAGCCCAACGCATGAAGTAGCGCATTTTATCCGCTTCGTTTTTTGCGTACGGCACTTCCGCCATCAATGGCGTTTCACTGTTCTTATGAATCACTTTTGATTCATTAATTCTGCCCTTGAGCAAATGAATAAAATACACTCCGGCAACGCCAAATAAAAAACCAAGAAAACCAGCAAGCACTTTGAGTAAGGTAGCATTGGGCGATACCGGTTTTGTTGGCACTTCACCTTCAGCAATAATGCGGTGAAACGACATGGTTGCAGCCCTTGCTATTTCTGCCTCCGTTCTTTTCTCATGCAAAAAGCGATAGATCTGTTCGTTCAATGAAAAGTTTCTCTCGAGTATTGTCATGGTACGTTCCTTACCGGGCAGTCCTATAAATGCTTCTTCAGCTTTGCTAATGGTTTGCGACAAATCATCATACTTTACCTGCAGATTCTTTTCGGTGTTTTTGATACTTTCCTGCAGGTATTTACTAATGTCCTGCATTTTATCATCCACCACTTTTACCTTATCATTATCTGGGGTATACTTCAGCAGCAGATCTCTTTTTTCCCGCTGCAATTCTTTCATTTTCTTTACCAGTTCTGTACTTAGCAAATCGGTGAAGGCTTCAAAGTTGGGTGCCAGTTCTTCAAAGTTTTGCTTGCCAGATGAAATGTATTTATTCAAATCCCGCATGGCCAACAGGTTCATTTGCAAACTGGCCTGCTGCTTTTTCAGATCAGATATTTTGCGTAAATCAGTTTCCGTTTCCTGGCGAATATTGATGATGTTATTTTGATTGCGGTAGCTTTCAATATTGGCTTCGCTGGCACTTAGCCGGTCACTCATACTGTTGAGTTGCTTTGCCAAAAAATCAACAGTAGTATCTGCACTTTTAAATTTTTCAGACACATAATCTGTGATATACGCAGCACTCAATGCATTCACTACTTCGGCTGCCTTTTCGGCCACGGGGCTCTTGTAACTGATTCTTAAAACAGGTACTTCCTTATCTACACTCATTACATCCAAATCGGCTATTATTTTATCGGCCAGCATGGTTTGTGAATGACAAATAAATTCATAGTGATCGTTTACCTGCAGGTTTTTTTTCTGCTGCCGTAGTTCTTCATTTGGTATAAAAACCAATGATCCGCCTTCCAGCTGTACAGGCACATTCATTCGCCCCTTCACAGTTTTTCCATCGGGCAAAGTGATGCTGAGTAATGAATCGGATGAAACAAAAAGCGTAAATGTTTTATCAAACAATTTTTTACTATCGAATGCATAGCGTATAAAAAATGGCGATTGATGGTACAGTTCTGTTTTATGAATATCTCCCACCCGGTATATGGTAATATCGACCCCTAAATGAGCCACCGCTTTTTGAATGAGTAGTTTGCTTTTGAGTAATTCTACTTCGGCAGCTATTTTGTTGCTGGTGGCAAATACATCAAAGTCTTTAAACAAATTGCTATTGGGTACACCTTCTTTACTATCTGCCAGTTTTACTTTGGCGGTACTTTCATAAATAGGTGTAGTATATCGCAGGTATCGCTTGGCTATCAATACTGCAATAATCATCACTAAAGCAATGATAGGTAGCCCTCTGAAAAAAGGCCGGAGAATGCCAAGGTTTCGGATAAGTTCTTTCATGAGATAAACTTTACTTCAATGTGGTAGCAACCAAAACGGCAGTAGTTATAATGGCAGTTGCTGGTACTACAATTGATCCACTTCTTTTATCCCACACTTTTGCTTTGCGGCTTGGCACATACACTACATCGCCTGGCAGCAGGTACACATTGCTGCTGGCATAGCTGCTCAGTTGTGTAAGATCTACCGTTACCGATTTTGGCTGACCTTCAACCATGCGCACCACCATTACTTTAGAACGGTCGGCATAAAAATCAAAATCGCCGGCTTTGCCGAGCATCTCTATTAAAGTGTTATGTTCTTTTTCCAGTAAATATTTGCCGGGTGTTTTCAACTCTCCCAGTACCGTCACTTCTTTGTTCAGTACTTTTACCTCTACTATAGGCTGCTTTATAAATTTGCTGTAGGCCGTTCTTAAGTCACTCTCCAGTTCAAGTACTGTTTTATTTTCTGCTAGTACTTCGCCTACTTGTGGTACGGGTATTTTACCATTCGCATCTACCATCAGCCACTTGCCATACACTTCATTACTGTTGTAAATGCCGTATATAGAACCCACACTTAAATCATCATGATCCCACACACTGATACTCACTTTATCATCCTTCCGAATGCTGTATTGATAGGCTTCATTCTTCACAAAAACACTCGGATCCTCTTTTATGGATGGATCTTTTTGCAACATGTTGAGTGAGCTGCAGCCAGTACCCATAATTGATACAATGAGTAACGTAACAATACTGAGCACAGGCAGAAAACGACGCCATCCTTTCTTATGCTGTTGTTTCAACTCAGCAATGATGTGCATGATTTTTGCCATCACCGCAGCAATCCTTGTTTCTGACTGCTCTCCTTTAATGATGTAATCAAAAGCTCCAAACTTAAGGGCATCTACTGCCACTTCCATTTGCTCTTGTCCGCTTACAAATACGGTGAAAATGTGCGGATCGAACCGCTTGATTTTTTTTAGTAAAGTGAGGCCATCCATTTCTTCCATATTGTAGTCTACAAATACTACCACGGGCTGCTCTACCAAATGATTCAGGCAGGTTTGGCCGTCGGTAAATACCGAAACATTACTGTACCCAAGGTTTTTTAAATGCTGTCGGTTCAGTTCAATGGAAAACTGGTCATCATCAACCAGAAAGATTTTGGGGGAAGAGGTAGCGTTCATGTCGTTGCTGTTTGGTATTGCTGCTACCATCAGCATGCCACGCATCTATTGTACTGAAAATCAGCACCTTAATAAACAAGCACTATAAGCGTATTTCCAGCTTATGGAATAATTTTCCGAAAAATGGCTCTTGGAAATGGCTATTTCGAGCCATCCTTGCCTCATTTTCCTTCCAGTTTGTTCACTTGCTCCAGGCTTCCAAGACGCAGAAATAGCGGTGCCTGTAATTTTTTTTGCAACCAAAGTTCCTGCCTGCAGGTCCATGCCATGGTGCTGGAATAAAAATTGGGGGAAATAGTACCAGGACGTATGGGCACCGGTTTCGACTGCTGAACAGACGGCGCAGGCCAAAATGAGTAGACCTCCTTTGTTGAAGCCGGCTTTTTGCGCAGCGATTCCTGCAAAAAATGACTGCTGGTTATCTGCGCAGCCGCCCCTTTCAGCAATAATGATGCCAAAATGGTAAAAAACACCCGCCTCATTGAACAAACTTGCATCTGAGCCTGTAAATTTACCGCAGTCAATAGCGTGTAAAGATAACA
>JADLHL010000105.1 GCA_020848815.1 Chitinophagaceae bacterium
AGCCATCGGCAAAGGCGGCCAAGTCTTTTTCTTTGAGTACATCACTTATCTGAGCCACTTTTACAAAGTTTTCGCCCAGGTTGTCGGTAAATGTTTCCGGACCAACAGTATACACACACTTGCTGTGTGCAAATACTGGTTCTTTTTTATATACCGTTTTCAAATACAGGGGAATCAATCCGGTCATCCAGCCGCTGCAATGGATAACATCCGGAGGCCAGCCAAATTTCTTCACTGTTTCAAGGGCACCTTTGCAAAAAAATACGGTACGGAGGTTGTTGTCTTCAAACCACTTTTCCTCTTCATCATGAAACACAAACTTGCGTTTGAAAAGGTCTTCATTGTCGAGAAAATACACCTGCAAGCGGGCATTGGGCAAGCTGGCTACTTTAATTTGTAAAGGAAAATCATCGTCATCCACACTCACGTTAATGCCGCTCAGCCTTACCACTTCGTGCAGGCGGTGGCGCCTTTCGTTGATGGTGCCAAACCGCGGCATGATGCATCTAACCTCCAGATTATTATTGTTCGACAATATCGCCAGGCGATTCATTGTCTCTGCAAATTCCGTCAGCTCCAGGTAGGGCGACATCTCGTTGGCGATGAATAAAATTCTTTTCTTTGTGCTCATTCAACCACAGTTTTTTCCTTTCAAAAGGTGGGCAAAGGTACTGAAAATAGTGTTTCAGACAGGTTGACAAAGCCGAAGCACCGCCAAATCATTCCACATACATGTTAATAGTACGCACTTATAGCGCTTTGCAAAAAGCCTTGGCCATGCAGCAGCCCTATCATGTACAAACTGCTTTTGTGCCCACCATGGGAGCATTGCATGATGGCCATTTGCAACTGGTACATGCCGCCCGGCAGCAAGCCCCATTGGTAGTGGTCAGCATATTTGTAAACCCCACACAGTTCAATGATGCTGCCGATTTTGTACACTATCCTGTAAGTATAGAGCAAGACATACAACTGCTGGAAGCTGTGGGTACCGATATTGTATACCTGCCATCCGTTGCAGAAATGTATCCGCTGGGTACGGCCAATTTGGAGCATTACCCGCTGGGGCAACTGGAAAATGTACTGGAAGGAAAATTCCGGCCAGGGCATTTTCAAGGGGTATGCCAGGTGGTAAGCAGGCTGCTGCAGCAAGTGCAGCCCGGCCTGCTGGTGATGGGCCAAAAAGATTACCAGCAATGCATGGTGGTGCAGGCTATGATCGATTACCTGCAACTGCCGGTACACATGCTGCGGGTACCTACCAAAAGAGAGCCCGACGGGCTGGCCATGAGCAGCCGCAACCGCCGCCTCAGCCCGGCCGAAAGAGTGGCTGCAGTAGCCATGTACCTGGCGCTACAACAAATGGCAACCAATGCCAGGCATTTACCCATAGCGGAACTGGAAGCAAAAGCGGCCAGCCAACTATTGGCTGCAGGCTTTCATAAAATAGATTACATCAGCCTGGTACATGCGGACACACTGCTGCCGGTAAGCGAGCCGGCTACAGAACCCATGCTGGCTATTGCCGCCGCATTTTTAGGGGCCGTTCGCCTTATCGACAACCTGCCCGTAGCACAGTCATAATGCGTTAACAATGCGGCTTCGGATTTCTCCCTTATTTTGCCCCCCTTATTTGTTGCAACGATGATGATGATTGAAGTGCTGAAATCGAAAATTCACCGGGCGGTGGTTACAGAAGCCAACCTGCACTATGTAGGCAGCTGCACCATCGACGAAGACTTGATGGATGCTGCCAACCTGATAGCCCATGAAAAAATTACGATTGTAGACGTAAACAATGGCAACCGCCTCGATACTTACGTGATCAAAGGCAAGCGTGGCTCTGGCATCATCAGTATGAACGGGGCCGCTGCAAGGCTGGTACAACCCGGCGATATCATCATCATTATGAGCTATGCACAAATGGAATTTGAAGCAGCAAAATCGTTTCAGCCGAAAGTCGTTTTTCCGTTAGAAGGCAATCAACTGTCTGCCTGAGTTTACACACAGGCATCGAATAAACCCGCCCCACCCAACCCGTTTCACTCTTGTAAATTAGCACCCATGCGTAAGATTAACTATAAGGCGGTTATTCAATATGTAATTGTATTGGGCCTCGGTCTTGGCCTCATTTGGTACAATAGTACCCGCCTGCCGCCACAGCAGTTGGAGTACCTCAAATCGGCGTGGTCGCTGGCCCGCTACGAGTACCTCATTCCGGTACTTGGCGCCCTGCTTTTATCGCACTACAGCCGTGCCCTGCGCTGGATGATGCTCATGAAACCATTGGGCTACACACCATCCAAAATCAACACCTACTTTGCGGTGCTGCTGGGTTATTTTTTCAATATGCTGATGCCCCGCCTGGGCGAAGTAATGAAGTGTACCGTGCTGGCGAAATATGAAAAAGTAGCCCCCGATAAACTGGTAGGAACAATACTGGTAGAAAGAGCGGTGGACATGATTAGTATGGGCATTGTTGCTATCATTATGGTGGCTATTCAGTTCGATCGCATTGGTGGTTTTGCATTCGATGCCTTTGCAGATATGCTGCGCAATAAAGAAGGTGCTACTTCCTATACAAAACTGTTTGTGATACTCGGCGTGGTGCTGGTGGTCATTTTTGGGCTACGGTATTTGTTTGTAAAAAAAGCCGATAGCAAGCTGGTGCAAAACATCAAACGCATTGCCCGTGGTGTATGGGAAGGTTTCAAATCCATTCGCAAGGTAGAAAATCTGCCCCTGTTCATTTTTCATTCGGTATTCATTTGGAGCCTGTATTTGTTTGGCATCTGGATAGGTTTCATGGCCTTTCCGCCGGTAGAACATTTGGGCTTTCCTGCTGCCTTGAGTGTACTCATTTTTGGCAGCATTGGTTTGATAGCTACCCCCGGCGGCATTGGCGCCTACGAGTTCATGGTAGAAAAAACGCTGGTACGTTTTGACATACCCAACGTTGTTGGTTTGGCCTTTGGCCGCCTCAACTGGGCTGCCCAAACGGCCATCACTTTGGTAAGTGGTTTGTTTGCCCTTATTGTAATGCCGATTGTAAACCGCAACAAAGAATAATGCGCAAAGCCGACGCCATCCCCGCCAAAATTTTCGACCTGCCAACGCTGGCCAAAATGGTAGCTGCCTGGCGGGTAAAAGGCGACAGCATCAGCTTTACCAACGGTGTGTTCGACCTGCTGCATGAAGGCCATATTTTTTCGCTGAGCCAGGCCGCTGCCGAAGGCAAAAGATTAATTGTTGCCGTCAACAGCGATGCTTCCGTAAAAAGACTGAAAGGCCCTACCCGACCGCTCAACAATGAGCAGGCCCGTGCATTGGTATTGGCCAGTTTGGTAATGGTAGATGCGGTGGTGATTTTTGAAGAAGACACCCCATTGAATGTGATTACAACCCTGCTGCCCGATGTGCTGGTAAAAGGCGGAGATTACACCGTGGAGCAAATAGCCGGTGCCAAAGAAGTGCTGGCCAATGGTGGGCGGGTGGTCATCAATGCACTCATTGAAGGCATTTCCACTACGGGGTTAATTCAACGCATGCAACAACCTGTATAGCCTTTTCTTTCATAAACTTAACATTGCTCATTTGTGGCCTTCGCTACATTTGAAACGACTGTAGAAGATGCATTTGTATGGCTGAGAAGAAACGTTCCATTATTCCAAGAGATATTAGCTGGCTGAGTTTTAACGCCCGGGTATTGCAGGAGGCCAACGACCCTACTGTACCGCTCAAAGAACGCATTCGTTTTTTGGGCATTCATTCCAACAATCAGGATGAGTTTTTCCGGGTACGGGTGGCTACCCTGAAGCGGATGCAGCTGGTAATGAAGAAAGGCGTAAAAGCTGCCATGCACCTCGAAAAATCGCCCGACCATATACTGGAAGAAATACACCAGGTGGTGCTGCAACAACAGCATGAATTTGCCCGCATTTGGGAAAACATTCTGGGTGAGCTCCGCAAGCAAAAAATTCATTTCATCAACGAAAAACAACTGAGCAAAGAGCAGCAGCTTTTTGTAGAAAAATACTACGATGATGAAGTGAGCCCCAACCTCATTCCGCTGATGATAGAAGACATTCCGAAGATGCCTTACCTGCGGGATAAGTCTATTTACCTCGGCGTGGTAATGCGCAAAAAAAGTAAGTCGTATCAACAGAAATATGCGCTGATAGAAATACCAGCCAAAGCATTGGGCCGTTTTGTATTGTTGCCCTCAAAAGCGGGTGAACAACACATCATGCTGCTTGAAGATGTGATTCGCTACAACCTCAAACACATATTCACCTACTTCGATTTCGACAGTTTTAACGCCCATCTTTTTAAAGTAACCAAAGATGCGGAGCTCGACATCGACAACGATATCAGCACAGACATTGCACAAAAAATAGAGAAGGGCATTAAGCGGCGCCGCGAAGGCAAACCAGTCCGTTTTGTGTACGACAAAGACATGGATGCCGGCTTGCTGGAATACCTCATGCGCCGCCTCAACCTGAGCCGTAAAGACAACCTGATACCCGGTGGCCGCATCCACAACTTTCGCCACTTCATGGATTTTCCGGATGTGTTCAACACCCGCAATCCACGTAAGCCATCTTTCATACACCCGGCACTGGATGATGGCAAAAAAATGTTTGATGTATTGAAGCAGCAAGACGTGTTGCTCTCTTTTCCATATCATTCATTTACCTCACTCATACACCTGCTGCGGGAAGCTGCTATGGATGCCGATGTGCAAAGCATTAAAATCACAGCATACCGTTTGGCCAGCAATAGCAAAATCATCAATGCCCTCATCAATGCGGTACGCAATGGCAAAAAAGTAACGGTGGTGCTGGAATTGAAAGCCCGTTTTGATGAAGAAGCCAACCTTTACTGGAAGGAAGTACTGGAGCAGGAAGGCGTGAAAGTATTAACGGGTGTGCCCAACATGAAAGTGCATGCAAAAGCTTGTGTTATCACCCGCAAGTCGGGCAACCGCCTTATGCATTATGGCTTCATTAGCACGGGCAATCTCAACGAAAAAACAGCCCGTATTTATGGCGACCATTGCCTGCTCACCAGCAACCGCCTCATTATGGCCGATGCCAACCGGCTGTTCAATTATTTGGAAAAACCTGCGGCTGGCATGGCTCCTTTGCGGGCTTGCAAAACGCTGTGGGTTTGCCCTACCGGTATGCGCAAAAACATACAGGCCTGCATCAACAAAGAAATAGCCAACGCCAAGGCCGGCAAGCCTGCCGCCATCACTATAAAAATTAATTCGCTAAGCGACCAATTACTCATCGAACATTTGTACAAAGCTGCACAGGCTGGTGTGGCAGTCCGCTTAATTGTGCGGGGTATTTTCTGTGCTGTGTTTGATGACCTGAAACCCAAGCCTGCTATCAAACCGGTGTGCATCAGTATTGTAGATGAATACCTGGAACATGCACGGGTATTGGCTTTTCACAACAATGGAAAACCACAGGTCTTTATTTCCTCTGCCGATTTTATGGTACGCAACCTCGACCATCGGGTAGAAGCCGCAGTACCCATTACCGACGCTGCTATCAAACAAGAATTGCTGGATATTTTGGACATCCAACTCAGCGACAATGTGAAGGCACGACAACTGGAAGGCAAACTGAAAAATGAATATGTGCCAGCCAAGGGGCAACGCAAAATCAAATCACAAATTGAAGTGTACAAATACCTCGCTGCGAAAAAATTGGCGTCACCTGCCCATCCCCGTTTCGATGAAAGGGATAAAGTAACCAAGTTGTAATAATTTATGGGACGCGGAGTTGCAGGATGAGAACAGATTTTCACGGATAAAAAAACTTCGGGGCCTCTGTGCCCTCTGTGCGAAATATTAGACGCGGATTTGAACAGATAAAACGGATTTACGTAGATAATGAAACACATCTGAGCCCTCTGTGAGCTCTGTGCGAAAAACTCGCCTCCGTGAGCTCCCCTGCAAATGGATAAAATAGACTTTATTTGGGGCATGCGTTTGGCAGCAATAGATATTGGCAGCAACGCAGCCCGTCTGCTCATTTCAGATGTGCTGCACGATGAAAAAGGCAAACCTGTTTTCAGCAAAATAAACCTGGTGCGGGTACCGCTCCGTCTGGGTATGGATGTGTTTGCAGAAGGAAAAATTTCGCCGCACAGAACAGGCATGATTTTGCAAACCATGAAGGCGTACAAGCACCTCATGAATGCCTACGATGTAAAACACCTGAAAGCCTGCGCCACCAGTGCCATGCGGGATGCCAGCAATGCCCCCGACATTCTGCGCAAAATAAAAATGGAAACCGGCATTGATATTGAAGTAATCAGCGGCTCGGATGAAGCCGCCATGATTTACGAAAATCACATTGCCGAAAATATGGACACCGACCACAACTACCTGTACATTGATGTAGGCGGCGGTAGCACCGAAACAACCTGTTTTTCCAAAGGCAAACTGGTCTTTAAACAATCCTTCAATATTGGCACCATCCGCTTGCTCAAAGGCATGATAGCTGAATACCAGTGGGATGTGATGAAAGATACCATCAAGCGAAATGTAAAAGGGCTGAGCAATATGGTTGCCATTGGCAGTGGCGGCAATATCAACAAGGTTTTTTCCATGTCGAAAAAGAAAGATGGAAAGCCGCTATCGCTGGAAACCTTGCGGGATTATTACAAAGAGTTCAGCAGTTTTTCTTTAGAAGAAAGAATGCTGCATTACAACCTGCGGGAAGACCGTGCCGATGTAATTTTGCCCGCCCTGCAAATTTACATCAATGCCATGCGCTGGGCAGATGCCGATCTTATTTATGTACCCAAAATTGGATTGGCCGACGGTTTGATTCAACACCTGTACATGCAGCTATCGGAAGCAGAAAAATAACTTTGACATCGTATGGTTACAGTAGCTTAGATGAACAATACAAAACTTGCTTGTACTGTTTTTTCACCTTTGGCAATTGTTCTTCTTGCCACTAAAATATTTTTATGAGCACCTATTCTGCAGTAAAAAAAATAACGACCAATACCTTGCTGAAAATGAAAACCGATGGCAGCAAAATTGCCATGATAACGGCCTACGATTTTTCGTTTGCCCGGTTGTTTGATCAGGCAGGTATTGATGTGATTTTGGTGGGCGACAGTGCCAGCAATGTAATGGCCGGACATGAAACCACATTACCACTTACACTCGATCAAATGATTTACCATGCTCAAAGTGTAGTGCGTGGTGTGCAACGTAGTTTGGTGGTGATTGATATGCCTTTTGGCACTTATCAAAGTAACAGCGATATAGCCGTGGCCTCTGCCATTCGCATCATGAAAGAAACAGGTGGCCACAGTTTGAAACTGGAAGGCGGAAGAGAAGTGCTCGACAGTATAAAAAAAGTGGTAGATGCCGGCATTCCGGTAATGGGCCATTTGGGTTTGACACCACAAAGCATTTACAAATTTGGCACCTACACAGTACGTGCTAAAGAAGAAGCTGAAGCACAAAAATTGCGGGAAGATGCCCTGCTGCTACAAGAAGCCGGCTGCTTCGCCATTGTGCTCGAAAAAATTCCTGCCAGCCTTGCTAAAGAAGTATCGGAAAGTTTGCACATTCCTACCATTGGCATTGGGGCAGGTGTATACTGCGATGGTCAAGTGCTGGTGATGCATGATATGCTCGGCATCAATACGGAATTTAAGCCCCGCTTTTTACGGCAGTACCTCAACCTGCACGAACAGATTACCAGTGCCGTGCAGCAATATGTGACCGATGTTAAAGCAAAAGATTTTCCTAGTGAAGCAGAATCATACTGATGTCTGATGTACGATTTCTGATTTCTTTTCGTCATGCTGAGGAACGAGGGAACGCTGAAGACTCGTAATTGATTTCACAGCAACAATACGCATCATTGTTGGTTACAGTTTTTAACTCCGGAACTTTGGAACTCTGGAACTGCATAGCCCCCTTTAGGGGGTTGGGGGTTTACCCCCTCACCTTCTTCACCTCCGCCACAGTTACCACTGATGCTTTATTGCCAAAGCTGTTGCGGATGTAGGTGAGCACATCTGCAATTTGCTGATTGGTCAATTGTGGTTGAGCAGGCATGGGTATCACGTATTCTTCACCATCAATGGTCAGTGGTTCTTCAATGCCTTTGATCACAATATTGATGAGGCGTTTTTTATCGCCCAACACCCATTCGGTTTTTATCAGTGGCGGGTTCATGCCGCTAATGCCTTTGCCATCGGCCATATGGCAGGGCATACAGGCTTGCGTATATACTTTTTTGCC
>JADLHL010000106.1 GCA_020848815.1 Chitinophagaceae bacterium
AATCCGGCTGTGAGCGTGATGAGAAAACAGCCTTAAATGGACAGGCTAATGGTGTGTTGCTTGTCCGTTTATGTAAAGTGTTGCTACAACTGCCGGTTGTTGAAAATGGGTGCCTCGTGGCGGGGTTTAGGTTTAGGTAGGGTGGCAGTTGTGGTGCGGTGTTTGGTAGGTTGAGAAAGAGCAGTCTGCGGGTAAAAAGTCCAGGCAGGGATCTTACGGGATCCAACCCCTGGTAGCTTTTCATCTAGGGCTTTTCAACGCTTCGTTCATGGCAGAACCAGAATTGAAAAGAGTGGTGTGTGTGTGTGATGACACAAAAATGTTCACTAAACAGGTGGCAGACAACCGTGTTTCTGCGGTATTTTATGCGTAGAAATACGCATTTTCATTTTCGACAATCCACTTTACCTTGCAGATGTCCTAAAACCTTCAAAATCAAAGTCGTATGGGAAAAAAAATTCCAGTAGGTCAAGCAGTATCAGCCTTGGCCGCCAGCAAGCATGCTATTTCTAAGGCAAATGCCGACAAATGGGCAAAACGCTACCAGAAGTTTGTAAAAGACCTGGCGAAAGCTGTGGCCAGTGGTAGCCCGGCTCCTGCCAATACCCCAACTATGGGCTCCTCTTTTGCATTTAATAAAAAGAGTGTGCAAAAAATTTTGAAAGAAACTGGTGCTGTAGGCTTGCGCATTTACCCCGGTATAAATGATGACAAGTGCCTGACCACCATTCTGGTGGCTTTTGATGCAGATGGCAATAACATTACGTACACCGAAATGCCGGCAGCGGCCAAAAGCAAAACAAAGAAGCCGCTGAAAACAACTGACGGAGACGATACGGACGACGGATTGCTGGATGAAGCCCAAACTAACCCACCATATCCCGCACCTACCTTGCCCTAACTCTCATTCGTCAATGCGTTTTGCATCAACACATGTCTGTTCTTTTCATTAACTATTTAATGTCCATGACCATTTCGCTTGCTGCCATTACCGGCAGTTTGCGTTGGGGTAAAATTGACCCATCCAACAGGCCCATTATTGTGGCCTGGTGGATTGTGGTCATTACGGAAACTATTCAGTATTTGCTCATCAATCTTGGTATGTACAGCAATCTTGTATATAACCTCTATATGGTGCCCTTATCAGCAATGTTACTTTTTCAATTTAATAAGTGGGGGATACTTGGAAAAAGACTAATGCTTGCCATTTTTTTGATTTTAATATCAATATGGATTGCTGACTATTTTATAATTAATGGATACATGCTTACCACCCGGCGATTTATACACCGGTTGATATTTAATCTGGTGGTTGTTATGTTGGCAGTTACCAGTATCAACAAGCAAATCATGTCGGAGCGTAGAGTATTGCTAACCAATTCTCGCTTCCTCATTTGTGTGGGCCTCACTGTTTATTACACGTATCGTGTGCTTGTGGATGCGTTTTGGCTGAATGAGCTCAGTAATGAATTCACCACAATTTTAGCTAGTTTCAATCGCTACCTGCTTCAATTTTATTATCTCATTCTATTTTTGGCAGCCTTATGGATTCCCAGGAAAAAGAGTTATATACTGCCATCCTGATAGCCACTTTAATCATTGCCGCTATCCTGTTGTATTTTATTTTTTCCATTATATGGTTTCAAAAAAAATACCGCTCCCTCTCCAAGGCAAAAATTTCTGCTGAAATTACCACGCTTGAAAATGAGCGTAGAAGAATAGCCAGCGATTTGCACGATGATGTAGGTCCGTTGCTCTCTGCCGTAAAAATTCAAATCAATCATTTGGATGGACAGAACGAGGCGGAAGCAGCACTCATTCGCAAGAGCAGCAAATACATTGATGACATCATCAAACGAATGAGGGAAATTAGCAACGACTTATTGCCCAATGTACTCATACGCAAAGGCCTTGCTGCTGCCATACAGGATTTTTTGGGCAAAATGAATGACAGCACCTCTTTGAAAATTACGTTTACCTGCCCGCAAGAGCACCGGGTGCCTACCCAGGTAGAAGTAAATGTGTACCGGATAGTACAAGAAATAGTGCACAACACAGTGAAGCATGCCGAGGCCAGCCATTTGCAAATACAATTGGTGATTGATGAACACATGCTGCGCCTGGCATCGGAAGATAACGGTAAGGGTTTTGACTATAAAGAAATGATTGCTAAAAATGGTGGGTTGGGATTGCTTAATTTGCAGAGCCGTGCCGAAGTAATGGGTGGAGAGTTTGACTTTACAACCGAAAAAGGCAAGGGCACCAGATACCTTTTCGAAATTCCCTTGAAACAGAGCGTATGAGTCGTGTACAAACGGAAATAAGTGTGATCATGGCCGATGATCATGAAATATTCAGAGATGGATTCAGGCTGATGCTGAGCAAAAGCCCCTTTATAAAATTATTGGCCGAGGCGGAAAACGGTCGTGAATTGGTGAAACTCACCGAAGCGTTGCAACCCGATGTGGTTATTACCGACATTAAAATGCCTGTAATAGATGGCATAGAAGCCGCCCGGATTATCCGCGAAAAATTTCCACATATTGGCATCATTGGCCTCAGCATGTTTGACGAAGAAGACCTCATTCTTGAAATGCTGGATGCCGGTGCACTTGGCTACCTCATTAAAAATGCCGACAAAGACGAAGTAGCCGATGCTATAAAAACCGTATACAAAGGCGAACATTATTATTGCCGTACCACCAGCCACAAACTGGCCCACATGATAGCCCGGAGTAAGTCGCACAACATGGGCAAAAGGGAAAAGGTGGAGTTTACAGAAAAGGAAATTGAAGTTATTCAACTCATTTGCAAAGAGCTCACCAATAAAGAAATTGCCGACCAGTTGTTTTTGAGCGTTAGAACAGTGGAAGGTTACCGCCAACGCATATTAGAGAGAATGCAGGTGAAAAACACTGTTGGCCTTGTGGTATATGCCATCAACCACGGCTTGTTTAACCCCAAGGCAGGCAACTAATCAGCTGCCCGATTTGTATTACCATTCACCCAATTGATTTCTCTGCACATGCAAACGGATTATCTCGTAATCGGCTCGGGCATTGCCGGCCTTACTTATGCTGTAAAAATTGCCACTGCCAAGCCTTCGGCAAAAGTGGTAGTACTTACCAAAACTTTCAGCGATGAAACCAATACCAAGTATGCACAAGGGGGTATAGCCGGTGTGTGGGATGCTATGAACGACAGTTTTGACAAGCATATAGAAGACACGCTGATTGCAGGCGATGGCTTATGCAATGCCGATACAGTAAAAATTGTAGTAACCGAAGGGCCCGAACGCATTCGGGAAATAATAGAATGGGGTGCACAATTTGATGTGGATGCAGATGGCGATTATGCTTTGGGCAGAGAAGGCGGACACAGTGAGCACCGCATACTGCATCATAAAGATGTAACCGGTAAAGAAATGGAACGGGCGCTGCTACAAAAGGTAGCCAGTTTACCCAACATCAGTATCCTCAATCATTATTTCGTTCTCGATATTATTACCCAGCACCACTTGGGATACCTCATTACCAAAAGCACTCCTGATATTGCCTGCTATGGGGTGTATGTGCTCAATTTGGAAACACATGCCATAGAGCAGGTGCGCAGCAATATAACGCTGCTGGCTACGGGCGGAAACGGCGCGGTTTACCGAAGTACTACTAACCCAGCTATTGCTACCGGCGATGGCGTAGCCATGGTGTACCGTGCCAAAGGCCGAATTGAAAACATGGAGTTCATCCAGTTTCATCCCACAGCCTTATACGAAGCTGGTTTGCGTGGGCAGTCATTTCTCATCACCGAAGCGGTTCGTGGTGATGGGGGTATTTTGCGCAACCATAAAGGTGAAGCTTTTATGGAGCGGTATGACGAAAGAAAAGATTTGGCCCCACGTGACATTGTAGCCCGTGCCATTGATAGTGAAATGAAAATAAGCGGTACCGAACATGTGTACCTCGATTGCAGGCATATTCAATTGGAAGATTTTGTGCATCATTTCCCCAACATTTATGAAAAATGCAAAAGCATTGGCATTGATATAACGCAGCACATGATTCCTGTGGCACCGGCTGCACATTATAGTTGTGGTGGTATTAAAACAGATGAACACGGCCGCACCAGCATTCGCAATTTGTATGCTGCCGGAGAGTGTGCATCTACGGGCTTACACGGTGCTAACCGCTTAGCCAGCAATTCGCTGCTCGAAGCAATGGTGTATGCTCATCGCAGCGCCGTGCATGCCTTGCAAGATGCTGTGCCAGTAGCACCACCTGCCAGCATACCAGATTGGGATGCAAGGGGTACCAGCAATCCACGTGAAATGATTTTGATTACACAAAGCCTGAAAGAGTTGCAGCTTTTGATGAGTGATTACGTAGGCATTGTGCGAAACAATGTGCGTTTGCAACGTGCCATGCGCCGACTCGATTTGTTGCACGAAGAAATTGAAGAGCTCTACCGCACTGCGATTGTTTCGCCACAATTGTGCGAACTACGCAACATGATTACTGTGGGTTATCTCATTGTAAAAAGTGCTCAGTTCCGGCACGAAAGCAGAGGGCTCCATTTCAATACAGACTATCCTGAAAAATGTAGCCTGGCTCAAAATATTGTGCTCTGATGACTTGCTATTGTTAACTGCGTAAAACATCAGATTTTGTATTATTTGTTACTGGTAATTTTTTACAGCTTATCTGTTTTGCCCATGTTTATGCTGTATGCATTGGGCGATGCAATCCGTTGGTTGGTGTTTGATGTTATTGGTTATCGCAAGGATGTGGTGATGCGCAATCTGGCAAATGCATTTCCTGAAAAATCGGACTCAGAAAGAAAAGCCATTGCCAAACAATTTTTTACTGCATTTATTGATACCTGGATGGAAACCATCAAATTTTTATCCATTAGCCAAAAGGGTTTTGAACGAATGATGCAGTACGATTACAGTATATTGCATAAACATGCGGCCGCTGGAAATAGTGTACAATTGATGGCTGGTCATTTCATGAATTGGGAGCTGATTAACCTCACATTGCCATCGCATCAGCCATTAGTTTGGGTGGGTATTTACATGCGGTTGAGCAACAAGGCCATGGAGCGTTTGTTTAGAAAAATCAGGGGAAGATTTGGTGCCGTGTTGGTGCCTGCAGATGAAGTAAAAACTGACATTGAAAAATATTTGACTAAGCCCTACCTGCTGGGGCTTGGGGCCGATCAGAGCCCATCGAAACCGGCGCAATCTTTCTGGATGAATTTTTTGCAGCAGCCCACTGCTTTTCCTCCAGGCCCCGGAAGAAATGCTTGTAAGCGACAGTTGCCGGTTGTTTTTTTATGGATAGAAAGAAAACAACGTGGCCGTTATGTTTTTCATGTGGAAGAAATGTTTGAGTCTGCTGCCGGGCTTACACCAGAAACACTAACGGTGGCGTATGTAAAACGCCTGGAGCAGGTGATATGCATGCAGCCTGCCAATTATTTGTGGTCGCACAAGCGATGGAAGCATGCATGGAAACCTGAGTATGCACCTTTATGGATAGACAAAGAGCCATATCCGCCGGCAGATGCCTGTTAAAATTTTGGCGGAATAAGCTTTCTTCCGAAAGCCATTGCTGACAATCCCGTTCTATGTGCTCATCTTTGCGGGCTTTCATCCACTTATTTCAACATGGATCGTTTGGTATATGGTTTAATGTATGCTGTATCGTTGCTGCCATTGCGGGTGCTGTATGGTATTAGCAGCTTGGCTGCATTTGTATTGCACCGTATTGTCAGGTATCGAAAAGATACAGTGATGGAAAACGTAGCACAGGCATTTCCGCATAAATCATTGACCTACAGAAGTAAAGTGGCAGCTGGTTTTTACCGACACTTTACCGACAACTGGGTTGAAACAATCAAGCTGCTCAGTATGCCGGAAGCAGCTTTTAAAAAACGCATCACCGGAAATTTTGAAGTGTTTGATGAGTTGCATAAAAATGGCAAAACGGCCAGCATGCTTGCAGCGCATTTTTTTAATTGGGAATGGTTGAGTGTTGCACTCAGTCATAGGCAGTCACTACCTTATATTGGTGTTTACATGCCCATATCCAGCCAGCCTGTAGACTCTTTGTTTAAGCGTATTCGCGGCAGGTTTGGAGCTCACCTTATGCCTGCACCTGCACTTGCCAAAGCCATCATTGGCTGGCGCAACAAGCAGTACCTCATTTGCCTTGTGGCAGATCAGAGTCCTTCCAATCCGGCCAATGCTTATTGGCTCAATTTTTTGGGGCGGCCTACCGCTTTTGTAACCGGGCCCGAACGCAACGCACAGGTGTTCAATCAGGTGCCAGTGTACACAAGGGTTACATGCCCTAAGCGGGGCTATTATCATTTTGAGTTTACAGTGCTATCGCTTACAAACGAAGAAATGCAAACGAAAGGTGAGCTTACCAAAAGATTGGTTAGGCATATTGAAGCAGATATTCAAACGCATCCGGAAACCTATCTGTGGAGCCATCGTCGCTGGAAGCATGCATGGGATGCATCATACCAACGTCTATGGATTGATGATGCGGCACCGGCAGCTGTTTCAACTCAGGATTGATGATTGGCAGAAAGTGACTGCGCCAACTCTTGCAACGACATTTTTTCTAACACGGTACGAATGGCCTGTTGGTGTTGCATTTCCCATTTTATCAGCCGTATTTCTCCCTCGTGTATTTCTATTCCGGTTATGTTGCCATCGCTAAAACAGCAGCAACCAGTATTGAAATAACCGGGTCTTAGGTTGGCAAAATCGAGCTGTACATAATCGTACTCTTGTCTTCGGCGTGGAATTTCTTTGTCGAGTTGGCGCAGCTTTTCATTGTCGCCGTTGGCAGCGGCCAGTTGGCGCTGTAACAGCAAGCGTTCCAAGTGTGTAAGCGAGGCAAATACCGGCTGATGGGTGTGCCCCGTTATCAGCGCCAGCCCCGGCTGGCGGCTGCTCCATTGATACATCATGCTATTGTGCAGGCTCTTCAGCATTTTGCTGGCAGCAGGTGTGTTGGTATTAATCCGCAAAAAGCTTTGCAACGGCCCCCATATATAGGTTACAAATGCCGCACTCAGCCAGTTACCGTCGCTGCTGGCATCACCCTGATGGCCATGGGTGCACATTATGTGTAATGGAGTATTTGCAGCGTCGGTAAATTGTAGCAATGTGCCGCCCACTACCGGTATCGATTGGCCATACATCTGTTTTAAGTATTGGCTAGCCAGTGGGTCGTACCGCCAAAAGCTGTCGTGGTTGCCATACACTTTTACAAACGCAGCTCTTTTTACAAATGCTTTTTCTGCTTCAAAAGTGGCCTTGTTGTGTTTGAGAATCGAAAAAATATTGTTCTCCCAAAGCTCTTCACAATCGCCCAGATTGATGTACGTAAATTCATGAGCGTTGTAGTACGTCAACGCTGCCAGATAGGAAGATTCATTGCTCGAAAAATCATCGGCTCCGTTTCTTTTTCCTTTGTGCTGATCAGACAGTAAGATGATAGGCTGCGCTGTTGCTTCAATAACAGAAAGGTCAGCAGTATTTTTTTTAGAGGCACTAGATAGTTGCTGGTATAATTCGGTAAGCGAAGCAAACACAGCCTCCTGCTTGGGTGCCGATGAAAAACGATTGGCCAACCAGGTAACAGGTTTGGTAAGCACTCGCTGTAATATTGCCCGAACTGTTTGTAGCATAATCGGCAGCACTCCGTTGGTTGTGTGAAATGAAATGTACAAAGGATTTATGGAGTACACAATAAAAAATGGAAGCCCATAAAAAATCACGGACTTCCATTGCTGCTTTTTTATGAACGCTGTTTTCTACTGGGCTATTAATCGTATCAATACAGCATTACCTTTCAATAATTGGAGTTCGCCGTTTTGAAATACAAATACATTTACCTGCTCCAGCAGTTTGAACAAACGCTGTTCGTCGGCCAGTGTATTTGGGCAAGCCATCATGGTACTGCCCAACTTCGAAAACTTCACAGTACCTGCATTAGCTGAAGTAAAGAGTACAGTTGCTTCACCAAAAAAATTATTACAACCGCCATTGCCGTTAATGCTGCCAGCCGCTTTATCTATTTTTATAAAAGCATTACTGCCCGAAAGTTTGCTGATGCCTGCTTTGTCGGCTATTTCTTTTACCGCATAGCGGCTATCGCTCAGCATAGCCTCGTAATTGATATTGGCCGGTCCTGTGGGAATAGCCTCCATAGCTGGTTGTGAAAGAACCGCAAACACTTGCCCCGCTTTATCCATCATATACAGCTCGCCGGTTTTCACTTGCCATTGAGTGGCTTTTGTAAATGCCTGCATCAATGCAGTTTCGTGAGCCATGTTGTTGCAGGCCATTTTGGTACTCATTATAGGGCCGGTTTTCACCGTGCCATCTTTGGCTATCTGAATATTGCCACGCATACTGTTGCAAACTTTTGCCTGTACGCTGCTATCACCAACTACTACCGTGTAGTGTAAAGATTGAACAGAGAGCAACACATTATTGACCAACAGTTCTTTGATTATCCATTCGCCCTTCATCTGAGGTACATTTACAGTAACAGGTTTTTTGCTCAATACTTTTACCAGTTTGCGTTCTATACTGCTGCCATCGGCTGGCGGGTTGGTTATTTTCTTTTCGGTGATTTGCAGGGTGTAGTTATAACCGGCTTCATGCGTAAAGCCTTTGATGCCGCCGTACATCCGTTGCCACTTGCCTTTGGTGGTATATCGGTATTGCAGGCATTGCATGGGTGCTACGCCGGTACAGCTAACGGTGTTGGGATGTATGTAAATTGTTTTTACCTGCGCCAATACGGGCAGTGAAAAAGCAATTGAAAGCATTGCGAATAACCATTTGAATTTCATATCCGGTATTTTATGTGTGATACAAATTGTTGGATTCTTTTTTAAAGAACACAAGCATTAGATGTAATTTGATACGTGATTATGCACTACAAAATGTTAATGCATGCCGTGTGAAAAGCTGTTAAAAAAACCACTTGCTGTAACCTGCCAGCATTCATGCGGCTTTGAGTGTAGGCACATCTATACCTTGATATAAATCTTTTTTCTATCGAGCAAGTAGGCAATGAGCCAATACATGCTTACAATAAGTATGGCGTAAAGCAGCGAACCGTTTCTTGGATCGGTGCTGATGGGGTCGCATACGTTTTTGTAAAACCAGTTGAAGGCAGATGTGTACACCACTTTTCCATTGTCATCCACATGGTCTGTCCAGCGAAACATGGCTACCACCCGTGGCAAAAAACCACTGAGCACAAAAATGAACAACGGGTTTTTGCCAAACGCATCGAAGAATTTACTCCAGGCGCCGCTGGCCTTGCGAAACTCAATCAGGTAAATGAAAACACCAATGGTTATAGTGGCGAGGCCTGTGGTGTACAATACATAGCTCGAAGTCCATATTTTTTTGTTGACGGGAAAGAGTTCGCCCCACATGAGCCCACCCAATGCCATTACAATACCTGCCAGCAGCAGGTTGCTCAGCATTTCATAATTTTTTCCTTTTTGCTGAATGTATTGGCCTACAAAATAGCCAAACACCACCTGCACTACGGCCGGCAATGTGCTGCCCAGTCCTTCGGGGTCAAATGGTACGCCTTCGCCTTTGTACACATGGGCTACGCCGAGTACATCTATATCGAGTTGGGTGCCAAAAAAGCCTTGCAAACTATACGGGTCGCCACTGGCACCCAATGCCACGGTGATAACCCAATACAACAGCAACAGGAAGCAACTCAAAAAAAACGTGAGTTTGGTTTTGGTAAAAAATACAAGGATGCTGGCAAATAAATAAGCGAGTGCAATGCGTTGCAAAACGCCAAGAATTCTGATGCCTGAATCGGGATTATCCGGGTCTACCCAATGTTTGAAAACCAAATGGTCGTCGCTCCATTTTATAAAAGGGCTCCAGTTAAGAAACAAACCAATAAGGAAAATGAGCACGAAACGTTTCAGTACTTTTTTCCAAAACTCCGTAGGGCCGGCTTGTTGTAAGCGGGGCATTACAAATGCCATGGCGTTGCCTACGGCAAACAGGAAAAAAGGAAATACCAAATCGGTAGGGGTGCAGCCATGCCAGGGTGCATGTTTTAGCGGGCCATAAATGTGTCCCCAGCTGCCGGGGTTATTCACCAAAATCATGAGGGCAACTGTAGCTCCTCTGAATACATCCAGCGAGTAGTAACGTTCTTTCACAGCAGGCAATTTGGTAAGATGGACTAATGTAAGCAATGATAGGAGATAATGGCCTGCCTACGCTCATGTAAATTAGCAGCAACGGCAAGTAATTTAGTGTCGGTAAATAGCCGGAGGCTGCGCTGTTCATTTCTGCACTACCTGCGTTTAATTGTATGTTTGCAAACCTTTCTAATTTATGCAATACCAAAAAAGCATCATCATCACCGGCGGAGCTGGTTTTATAGGCAGCCATGTAGTTCGGCTGTTTGTCAATAAATATCCTCATTACCGTATCATTAATTTGGATGCACTCACTTATGCAGGCAATCTCGAAAACCTGAAAGACATTGAGCAGGCCGCCAATTATGTGTTTGCGCAAATCAATATTCTGGATGCAGTGGCTTTGCAGCAATGCTTTACAGAATACGGCGTAACCGATGTGATTCACCTGGCTGCCGAAAGCCATGTAGACCGCAGCATACTTAGTCCGTTAGATTTTGTGTACACCAATGTAATTGGCACAGTAAACCTGTTGGAGGCTGCCAAAAAACAATGGGCCAATGCTTTTGAAGGAAAGCGTTTTTACCATGTAAGCACCGATGAAGTATATGGCGCTTTGGGTGACACAGGCTTTTTTACCGAAGACACCCGCTACGATCCGCATTCGCCATACAGTGCCAGCAAGGCCAGCAGCGATCATTTTGTGCGGGCCTACGGCGATACGTACGGCTTGCCCACGGTGATTTCTAACTGCAGCAATAACTACGGGCCCAATCATTTTCCCGAAAAACTGATTCCGCTATTCATCAACAACATCATTCACAACAAACCGCTGCCAGTATATGGCGATGGCGGCTACACCCGTGACTGGTTGTTTGTAAAAGATCATGCCACTGCCATTGATTTGGTGTTTCACCAAGGCAGGCAGCACGATACCTATAATATTGGTGGCTTCAACGAGTGGAAAAACATAGACCTGGTGAAACTGCTGTGCCAGCAAATGGACCAGCGCTTGGGCCGTACACCCGGCACCAGCGAGCAGCTGATTACCTATGTAAAAGACCGGCCCGGCCACGACCGCCGCTATGCCATTGATGCCAGCAAAATCAACAAAGAATTGGGTTGGTATCCCAGCGTTACATTTGAAGAGGGCCTCAGCCAAACCATTGACTGGTACCTGAGCAACAGCGAGTGGCTCAATAATGTAACCAGCGGTGAGTACATGAAATACTACGACACACAGTACAAAAACAGATAACGCAGATTTGAACAACGCATGGAACTGATTGAAACTCCGCTGAAAGATTGCTGGCTCATCAAAAACACCATTATTGGTGATGAAAGAGGGTACTTTCTAGAATCGTTTAACCACCGGAAATTTTCGAACCTCACAGGTTGGGAAGGGCAATTTGTACAAGACAATCAGTCGGCTTCGGGCTACGGTGTGGTGCGGGGCTTACATTTTCAGCGGGGCGAATTTGCACAGGCAAAACTGGTAAGGGTACTGCTGGGTAAAGTGCTCGATGTAGCGGTAGACCTACGACCCGACAGCCCATCTTACGGCATGTCTTTTTCGGTAGAGCTCGATGAAAGCAACGAGTATCAGCTGTTTGTACCCCGTGGTTTTGCCCACGGCTTTTCTGTACTTACAGAAAAAGCAGTCTTCTTTTATAAATGCGATAATTATTACAACAAGGCCTCGGAGTCGGGCATTCATCCATTCGACCCCACACTGAATATTCAATGGAAGATTGACCCTGCTACCGCCATCCTTTCAGCAAAAGACAAGGAGGCGCAAAGCTGGCAGCAATACCTGGCCGAATTATAAACACCACAAAAAGCAAGGTTATGAAAGGGATTATATTGGCCGGCGGCTCCGGCACCAGGCTTCACCCCATTACCCGGGGCATCAGCAAGCAGCTTATGCCAGTGTACGACAAGCCGATGATTTACTATCCGCTCAGCATTCTCATGTTAGCTGGCATTCATGAAATCTTAATCATTACCACTCCTGAAGATCAGGCGCAGTTTCAGCGGCTGCTCGGCGATGGTAGTCAGGTAGGCTGCCGCTTTGAGTACGCCGCACAGGAAGTGCCCAACGGACTGGCACAGGCTTTTGTGATTGGCAAAGAGTTTATTGGCAGCGATAAAGTGTGCCTCATTTTGGGCGATAATATTTTTTATGGCAGTAAGCTCAGTACACTGGTCAGTTCATTTACCGATGTAAATGGCGCCGCTGTATTCGCTTACGAAGTAAGCGACCCCGAACGCTATGGCGTGGTAGAGTTTGATGCAGATTTCAACGCCATCAGCATTGAAGAAAAACCGCAGCAACCCAAAAGCAATTATGCAGTTCCCGGTTTGTATTTCTACGATAATGATGTGGTGAACATAGCCGCCAACATCAAGCCCTCACCCCGTGGCGAATACGAAATAACCGACGTAAACAACGAATACCTGCGCCAAGGCACTTTAAAGGTTGGGGTTATGGACCGCGGTACAGCCTGGCTCGATACAGGCACTTTCGACAGCCTGCACGATGCCACCGAGTTTGTACGGGTAATAGAAAAACGACAGGGCCTTAAAATTGGTTGTATAGAAGAAATAGCCTGGCGCAGAGGTTTTATCAACCGCCAGCAGCTTGATTTACTGGGCAATCAACTGGCCAAAAGCGGCTACGGACAATACCTGCTTCGCCTGAAATAGCGTAGCTTTTAGTGCCGTCAAAGCCCTTACATTTGTTTACTCTACGCGTACCCCCTATGAGCAAAACCCTTCATTTTGGCCTGATTGGCTGCGGGAGAATTGCAGCCCGCCATGCCAGTATCATGCAGCAGCATGGTAAATTAATGGCCGTATGCGATATCGACGAGCCACGTGCACTGTCGCTTGCTGCCAGCTACGGAGCCCGGGCATTTGCCCACCACGAACAGATGCTGCAAGCCATGGAAGGCCAGCTCGATGTTGTAGCAGTTTGCTCACCCAATGGGTTGCACCCCATTCACAGTATTCATAGTTTGCAGCACGGCTGCCATGTGCTTTGCGAAAAACCAATGGCTTTTACCCTGAAAGACTCAGAGGCCATGATGGAAACCGCTGCCCTGCACGGCAAAAACCTGTGGGTTGTAAAGCAAAACAGATACAATCCTCCGGTAAAAGCTGTAAAAGAATTGCTGAGTGAAAACAAGCTGGGGCGCATTTTAAGTGTGCAGCTCAATTGCTTTTGGAACCGCCCTGCCAGCTATTACGAACACTCCTGGAAGGGAAGTCTGGAGCTCGACGGAGGTACATTGTACACCCAGTTCAGTCATTTTATAGATCTGCTGGTCTGGTTTTTTGGCCCCTTTGAGCCCGCCCATGTACAGTTGGCCAACCTGCAGCACCAAGGCATTATTGAATTTGAAGATACTGGCATAGTTTCCGGCAAGTTTGCCTGCGGAGCATTGGGCAGCATACATTATACAGTAAATGCATACCGCCAAAATATGGAGGGGTCCATCACTATTTTTGGTGAAAAAGGAACCATCAAAATTGGTGGCCAATACCTGAATGAATTGGATTATCAGCAATTAGATGGCGAACCCATTTCGGGTTTACCTGCCGGCAATCCGCCCAACCAGTACGGCAACTATACGGGCAGCATGAGCAATCACCCCGAAGTATACGAGGCTTTGGCAGGAGTATTGTTGCAAAACGGACACGGCCAAATGCTCAACACTAGTGCCGAAGCTGCCGCTGCCGTAGCCGTTATCGAAAATATTTATTGCATGGCCGGCCGCAGCTTCACTTCGATGGTGCCCGGCTTCAACACACTACAGCAACCGCTTGGGCATTAATGCTATATTTGCCCGGTTGAAAAATGGTGCAACGCTGTTTAAGATGCTTGCTTTTCAGCTGGTTGCATACATAATTGCTTATTTTTTTCGTTTGATACACCCACATGAAACTAACTGGCTTTTTCTTGCTGCTCACCTGGCAATTGCTGATTGCTGCCAATGGTATAGCTCAAACACTCAACGCAGAAAACCTGCGCAATATTGAAGTGTCTGCCATTGCAGACGAAGAGATAAAAACCTTTTACAACAAAGCTATTTCCAGCGGCCTTACTGAAGAACAACTTTACACACTGGCGGTGCAGCGGGGCATGCCCGAAGTGCAGATAGCCAAGCTGAGGGCTCGTATAAGTGAGCTTAATTTGGGTAAAACCACCAGCACCAAACCACCAGCATCCATTGGCTCCAATACCGAACGCCAGATAATGCCAGGCATGGCCCGTGCCGCCATGCAGCAACTAAAGCGTGACAGCAGCATTTTTGGTGCCGAGCTGTTTAGTGAGGCCAGCAATGTGTTTGAGCCCAACTATAAAATAGCCACCCCCACGGGCTATACCCTCGGGCCCGGCGATGAACTGCTGATTCAGGTATTTGGCTATAGTGAGCAAGCCTACAGTTTAAAAGTAAATGCCGAAGGCGCCATCTACATTGCCAATGTGGGGCCCATACAAGTTGCCGGTTTGAGTGTAGACGATGCGGGGGCAAAAATCAAAAGCCGGATGGCCGCTACTATTTATAAAGCCATTAAAAGCGGCCAAACCAAAGTAAGTGTTACCCTGGGCAGCATCAGAAGCATACAGGTAGCCGTAATGGGCCAGGCTTCTAAGCCGGGCAATTATACAGTGAGCTCACTCACTACCTTGTTCAACCTGCTGTACTTGTGCGGCGGACCATCTAATGAAGGCAGCTTCCGGCAGATAGAACTGATACGAGGCGACAAAGTGTACCGCAAAGTAGATTTATACAGCTATTTGCTGCGGGGAGATAGAAAAGACAATGTGCTGTTGCAAGATCAGGATATAGTACGTATACCCTACTACAGCAGCCGTGTAGTGATGGAGGGCGAAGTACGCCGTGCCGGAAAATTCGAACTGCTGCCCAATGAAAATATCGACCAGCTGTTTACCTACAGCGGTGGATTTTCCGACAGTGCCTACCGCTCCGCTATCAAGGTTATCCGGATAACGGATACAGGTAGAATACTGGCCGATGTGCCAGCTACTGATTTTGCATCGTTCACTCCTAAGTCGGGCGATGCATTTATAGTAGCAAAAGCACTTGCCAAATACAATAACCGGGTAAGTATACGCGGAGCTGTGTACCGCCCCGGCGATTATGAGTTAAAGCCCGGCATGCAGCTTAGTGAGCTCATGGCCAAGGCTGGTGGTATAAAGCCCGATGCCTTTATGGGCCGCGGCATTATAGCCCGCCTGAAAGAAGATCAGACTGCCGCCAGTGTTTCATTTCATGTGGGCAATGTGGCTGCTGGCAAAGAACAGGTGGCGCTGGTGAAAGAAGATATTGTAACCATCTCCAGCATTTTCGATTTAAAAGATGCCCAAACTGTAGAAGTGCAGGGTATGGTGAGGATGCCAGGTAAATTTCAATACCGGGAAAACCTGACGATTAAAGACGCCCTGCTGCTGAGTGGTGGCTTTGCTGATGGCGCCGATCCGGCCTCCATCGAAATTTCGCGAAGAATGGCCATGGTAGATGTTTCGTCTGATGAATACCGCCAGGCAGAAGTCATTAAAATTGACTTAAAAGCAGGGTTGGATAAAGGCGGCGATAATGTAGTGCTACAGCCATTCGATGTAATTTCTGTAAGGGCCAAGGGCGGGTATGAACAGCAACGTGCCGTATATGTAATGGGGCAAATTATTACCCCGGGCATTTACCCCTTAGAAAGTTCAAAAGAAACTATTTCTCAAATTATCAACCGGGCTGGTGGTTTCAGGGGTAGTGCAGATAGCAGCTCTGTAAGTATCAGACGAATGGCCAGTTACAGCCTCGGCAATGAAGAGCGGGAAAAAACAGTAGAGCGGCTGCTGATGGTAAACAGAGACAGCCTGCTGGCCGATCCTGAGCTGCGGCGTAAATACCTGAACGATATTGATTTTTTGAGTGTCAATGTTGAAAAAATAAAAAGCAATCCCGGTGGCCCGGAAGACCTGATATTGGAAAATGGCGATGTAATAGAAATAGCCCGTGCTTCAAACCTGGTAAGGGTAAGTGGCGAAGTGTATCGCCCGGGATTATTGCCTTTTGAAAATGGCGCATCGGCTCAATATTATATAAAGCGGTCGGGCAATTTTACCAGCAACAGCCGCAAAACAAAAACATTCGTTATATACCCCGACGGCCGAGCTAAATCGGTGAAACGTTTCTTGTTCATCAAAACCTATCCGGAGGTAACGCCACGGAGCGAAGTATTTATTCCTTCAAAAGACAAGGATGGCAAAAAGGGTTTATCTACCGGCGAATGGATAGCACTCTCTTCTATTGGTGCTACACTGGCTACACTGGTCGTTACTGTAATCAATGCGTTAAAATAGGTTGAACAACAAAAGCAGCAGGCATGTGCGGAATAGCCGGAATAATAGATTTCAATGGCCGGCCTGTATTGCAGGAAGAGTTGGAAAAAATGACTGATGCCATAGCCCACCGGGGGCCAGATGGCGAAGGCTTTTTTATAGACGGTGTAGTTGGTTTTGGTCATCGGAGGCTTGCCATTATTGATTTGAGCGAAACGGCTGCTCAGCCAATGACCCGCTTTGGGCTGACCATCACTTACAACGGCGAAATTTACAACTACATAGAGCTGCGCAGCGAACTGCAAAAGCAGGGCATTGTTTTTACCACACAATCAGATACAGAGGTAATACTGGCTGCCTACCATATTTGGGGCAGGGATTGTGTGCAACGCTTCAATGGCATGTGGGCCATGGCTATTTACGATGCCGCCAATGATGAAGTGTTTTTAAGCAGAGACCGCTTTGGCGAAAAGCCATTGTATTATACCGAACGAAACGGGCAATTCTTGTTTTGTTCTTCTGTTTCCGCATTGTTGGAACCCCACCAATCGCCAGTAGCCAACGCTCAGGTATTGATGAACTATTTGGTACAGGAAAAGGCAGAACCTTTGCACCATACCTTTTTTTCAAAATATTGTAAGCTTGATGGTGGACAATCTCTGATTGTACAGGTACAAACAGGCGCAGTGCAGCTAATTCAGTATTATGAATTTGGCAGCAATCAGCAATCGGAGCTTTGTATGGAGGAAGCTGTAAGTAAACTGCAGGCATTATTGCACCACTCGGTGGAACTAAGGTTGAGAAGCGATGTGGCGGTAGGAAGTACCCTGAGTGGAGGACTCGATAGCAGTTACATTACTTCCATCGCTTCGGCCTTTGTTAAATCGAAACAGGCGCCAGATTTTACAGCATTTTCTGCCGGCACAAGCGAAGCGCAAACCAATGAACTTCCGTATGCCCGATTACTGGCAAACCATTGTGGCATACAACTAAACAGCATTATACCGGGCATTAATGAATACAAAGCAGCAATACCTGCAGTTGTAGCCGCACAGGAAGAACCCATACAATCTTTAAGTGTAGTAATGCAATATACAGTCATGCAACTGGCGCATCGAGCCGGATTTAAAGTGCTCATAGACGGCCAGGGTGCTGATGAATTGTTTCTCGGATATCCCATCCATTTAGGCATTGTTATGCGGCAACAATCTTTGCTACGGGCATTTAAAATTGCTACCCAAAGTGCCGGTCGATTTTCCCTTCCTGCCGCTTTACTGGCCAAAATTGGTTGGTATCATGCCTATCCTTTGAGAAAAGCAGCCCGGCAAATGGATCGTTGGTCATCGGTGTTTTCTGAAGCAGCATTGCAACAGGTAACCAACCATAATATGCAACAAATGGAAAATGCCATTAACCAATCGGTACAGGCATTTCAACAATTTGATATCGTATCAGGCAACCTGCCTGCATTGCTCAGGCACGAAGACAGAAATTCCATGGCATTTTCAATTGAAACACGTTTACCCTATCTGGATTACCGACTGGTTGAGTGGGCAGTTCAATTGCCTCATCAGCAAAAGCTGCACAATGGGTGGTCGAAATATATTTTGCGCAAAGCTATGCAAGCCAACGTGCCGGCCGCCATTGCATGGCGGAAAGGCAAGATCGGGTTTGAACCACCTGCAATTGATGATGACATTACAAGGCAGTGGCTGAATCCGGAAATTTTACGAAAAAGGGGATTGAAATTGTTGTCGGGAGCTTCTTTACAACATTTATCTGTAGCTATGCGCTGGCGACTGCTTAGTGTACAACTGTGGGCTGAAGCTTTTGATGTTACATTTGAGTAGTTGGTATGCTGTATAGTTTTTGCCAGTCAAAAGCTCTAGACCGGTACAAATACATCATTTTTGTTTCAAAAGCTGGGGCAAATTCGGTAAATCTCCGGCACATGCATGTCAACAGCAAAGTCGATAATTATATAATATGCAATCACTGATTCAAAAATTTACCCTACTGCTCGGGCCTTCATTTGGGTACTTACTTAAGCGCTGGTATTGGATTGTGCTATCAGGCATACTGGTAGGTATACTGGCTATTCTATTAGCCTGGTTTGCAAAACCCAATTACACTTCACGGCTTACGTTCTCGGTTGACGAAGACAATGGCATTGCCAATAATTTCGGAAGTTTGGCAGCATCTTTCGGGTTAGACTTAGGGTCGCCCGGCGGAGTGTTTGCCGGAGAAAATATTATTGAACTGGTAAAATCTCGCAGAATTATTGAAGGTGCATTGCTTACTGCCAGTGAACACAACGGTAAGCAGCTGCCACTGGTAGAATATTATTTGCAGCAAAGCCCCGAAGAAGGGAAAAAGAAAAGGCCGGTTTACACATTGCAACAGTCTCGCAATACTTATTCCAGAGAGCAGGACAGCCTGTTGGGAGTGATTTACAAAGGATTGGCTGAGGGCGGATTATATGTGGGCAAAATTGATAAAAAACTCAGCATCATAGAAATTCAAGTAACGGCTGGCAATGAAAAGTTTTCTAAGGAATTTACAGAGAACCTGATGGCAGAAATTTCGCGGTTTTATGTAGACAGTAAAACATCCAGAAGCAGAAATAATGTGGCGCTTCTGCAAAAGAAAGCGGACTCTATCAGAACTGTTTTATATGGTTCTATTGCTGCCAGAGCGGCTATTATGGATGCAAATATGAATCCAACCTTTCAGGCTCCAATGGCAGGCGTACAGCGTAAGCAAACCGATATGGCTGTGCTGACAGCTGCGTATGGCGAAATTTTAAAAAACCTGGAAGGTGCCAAGTATGCTTTAGCAAAAGAAACACCCTTAGTACAAATTATTGATGTACCCATTTATCCGTTGAAAAAGAAAAAACCAAGCCGTTTAATTTATGGACTGGCAGGCGGCATCATTGGCTCGCTTTGTGCTTTGTTTTTCTTTTATTTTTCACTGTTGCTTAGTACCCAAGGCGCAACAGAAAAGAAACAACTGGTAGAATTGTAATTGCCAAAAGGGGTGCCTCAAATGGCCTTAACATGAATAATATTAGCCGGGTAATTTTACTGCTTTTCATCACAGTTAGCTTTTGTACATACACTCATGCACAAAAGCTGCTGATGGCTATGGAAAATCTTCCTCCTGCAGTAAAAGCATTTCAGAAAAAGCACAATATAAAATCCATTCCGATTTTATATGCATCCGATTTTGACCCAGAAGATGATGGCATAGCCAACGAAGTAATGTTGCACAACGCTATAGATCGTAAAATACCTGACAGTAATTATCAGGGCATTGCAGTAATAGATTGGGAAGACCCTGGTTTTCCTGTGTTGGAAAAGGGCGATGTGCAATCAACAGCATTTCAGCAAACTATAGCAAAATACCTTCGAGTGTTACAGTTGTGTAAGCAGGCAAGGCCCAAAGCAAGCTGGGGTTATTATGGCATTCCATTCACCAGTTATTGGGATAGCGCAAATGTGCAAAATATAAATAAACGCATTGTTCCATTGATTAATACAGTAGATGTATTGCTGCCAAGCTTGTACAATTACTATCCGGACAACACACCACAAACAAATAATAAAGCCTATTACACTGCAAATGCTATGGCTATGGCTGCAATGGCAAAAGAAAACCAAAAGCAGTGCTATATTTTTATATGGCATCGTTATCATCCTTCTAATCAGGATGTTGGGTTACAGCTTTTGCCAAAGCCAGTTTTTGCACGGCATATTCAATGGATGAAAAAAGCTGTGGCTGCCCCGCAAGTATTTGATGGCTTCATTTGGTGGGGTGCCGATGACTATTACTTTAAAACGGGGAGTACTGCAATACAAAAAGAAACTGGTACTCTTCCATTTGACAAACATTGGTCTAATACCATTATAAACTATGGGCAACTGATAAAAAACCAATTGAATTAATACATAAATACATTTCAAAATTGGTTGGCAATACAACATATAAGGCTGTAACAGTAACCGAAGAAAACCAACAATTAGAGGCTTTTTTTTCGGTATTTTTTCTGTCGCTTTTTTTTGCCTATCCGCTGTCTACTTTCCTGAGCAAGTATTTGCTTCCTTCTTCAAATATCATATCTGTTTTGGCCAGAACCTGGGTGCTCCTGCTTGGGCTCAAAGCTATTCACTTGAATATGAAGTGGAAGAAAGGCTTGTACGGATTGCCTTTTTTGCTGTTCTTGTTTTTCTGGTGTATTTATTGTGTTCGAATAGCACATGATACTTTATTGAGTGCAGATGAACTTGGCTCAAGCCCTGCATTGTATTTCAACTTTGCTATTTTGCTCAGTTTTATTACCAGCATCGGTTGTTTTACTAAAGTGGCATTTTGGAAGTGGCGGCATTTTCATAAAGCACTGCTGGTTATACTGGTAAGCTTAAATACGCTGATTTTAATTAGTGTGGTTACGGCCCCTACAGATTATATTATTGAACGTGGATTCCGGTTTGAAGGCAATGAAAGATTAAACCCAATTACATCGGGTATGATTGCAGCTTTTTTACTGGTATTCATTTTCGTAAAAGTGTACAATGGGCAATTAACTACTAAGTCGGCTTGGTTTTATTTATTGCTTGCTGCATTAAGCGGCGTAAATCTTATAACAACACTTTCAAAAGGGCCAATACTTTTTGCTATGCTGAGCATGTTGCTTGTATTGTTTCGACTGGTATCTAAGGGGGCTATAAAAAAACTATTGGTAATAGCGGTGGGTGTGTTGGGTATTGCTGCTATCATGAATTATTTTGGTATAGTCGATATTGTTGGCCTTGTTTTGGAACGGTTTATAGGGATTGGAGAAAGAGATGACAGTACGGCTGAGCGACTCATGCTTTATAACAATGCATGGAAGCAGTTTTTATCATCACCTCTTACAGGCGATTTTTTGGAGGAACGTATTTTGAGAATATACCCCCACAATATGATTCTGGAATCATTGATGGCGCTGGGTATTTTCGGCGGCTTGTTGTTTTTAGTGTACTATTTTATCAGCGGGTTAAGAATGGCTACGGTTCTGCTTCGTACCAACGTTCATATTGTTTCGCTCATTATTTTTTACGGGTTTATTTCCAGCATGATTAGTGGCAGCCTTAGTATGGGACCTGAGATTTGGTATTGCTTTGCTTTCGCACATGTTTTTTATTATCAGTACACGCTCAAAAAACAGCAGCTATTGCCTGTACAAAACCATTTTCCGATACCTGAACCTGCCAGCATATAAGCGACTTTTGCCAATGATAATCTGCTTTCAGCTCAATGAATACTACGCATGCTCTCTAAAATAAAAAATGAAATACTCCATGGAAAGCTGAGGCAGGAAATCAGCACTTCACCTTTTGTAAAAAGGTTTTTCGGAGTATTTATTTTAGACGTGCTGGCAAAGGGGTCGATGTTTCTTTTTTTGCCATTGTACCTGAAGCTCATGTCTAAAGATGAGTTTGGCACATTCTCGTATTTGCTATTCATTATCATGAATATTGCATACTTCATAAAGCTGGGTATGGACACAGCTCAAGCGAAGTTGTATTATGATTACGATGGAGCAGACCGTAAAAAATTATTATTCAATATCAACCTGCTCACGTTTACGGTTTTTATACTGTTATATGGTGGATTAATGTTGTCTGGTTTGGATGATGCTTTGTTTCAAAAGATTGGTGTTGAGAAAACGGTATATCATGCATCCCGGTGGTTTGTGGTGTTGTATGTATTTGCATTTATTCAGCAAATCATGCTTCAATCTTATCTGGTGGCCGATAATAAAGCTGGTAAGTTTCAGTTGTATAATTTAGTAAAAGTGCTGGCCATGAGTATAGGCTCATTGTTGGTGTTATACTATGTGGCTACCAATAAAATCAGCAACCGGTTGTTGGTTGAATCTTTGTCAGCGGTGTTGGTGTTTACTCCGCTTACAGTTTTTTTCATCAGGCAAATGAAGCCGGTTATCGACTGGCAATTACTTCGCAAATCTTTACAGATTGGTTTACCAATGCTGGGTAGCGTATTTGTTGGTTTTGTATACAGCTTTGTAGATAAGTATTACCTCCAAAAAGCACATGGGTTTGGCGATGTAGCGGTGTATAGTCTTGCCATTTTTCTTACCACTCCTGTTAATCTTATTTTCAGTTCTTTCAATTTGCTTTGGTTTTCCAAATTTTATCAGGAAAAAAATGCGGTGCGCAATTACAAGCAAACCAAGAAAGTTTACCTGCTCATGCTGGCCGCTTTTTCATTGTTGTTTGCTGGCCTTTGGGTAGCCGTTGTGCTTGCTGTAAAGTACCGGTTGATTGATGAATCATACCAGCAGGTGGCAGTGTTGTTGCCTTTCATTTTTTACTATAAAGTGCTGGAAAGTTTGTCAAACCTGTATACAAACTTTTTGGTGCAGGGTGAGCAAACCAAGTTGATATTTCGCATCACCATGATCATCAGCGGTGTGGCATGGCTTTCTTTTGCATGGCTCATACCTGCATACGGCTATGTAGCGGCCGCCATCATATTGTTTGTAATGGAACTGATACGTACGGGCTGCCTTGTGTTTTTTGCACGTAAAATTGTATTTGGAAATGCATCGGCATTGATGCATAAAGATGGAGGGTTACCGTGAAGCCACAAGAAGTGCTCATTTTTCATAACATTCTTTGGAGCCATTACACAGGTGTTGTATTTGGCCATTTGTCAGCGGAGCTTTGCAAGCACAACGGCAGCATATTTGTGGTGCATGTGGCCGATTCAATGGAAAGCAGAAAAGGTATTGGTGAAGTAGACAAAAGGTATCATCAATATCCGTACAGGGTGCTGTTTCCGGGGTCTATTGAACAAGCTGGGAAATGGCAGCAACTGCTGGCCGGCATCAAAATACTCACGGCCTCTAAGGCTACCGATGTGATGGTATTTGGCTACGATCTTCCTATTTATGTACTGGCAATTTTACTATCGCCACTCTTGGGCAAACGCCTGCATATAGTGGCAGATGCAACAGCGTATGACCGTGCCCGGCAAGCATGGAAAGAAAAGTTGAAAGCATTGCTGCTACGAAGGGCTGCTACAGTCATTTGTTATGGGCAGGCGCATCGGCAATACCTGATGTCATTAGGCGTGCCTGCCGCTAAAATTGCCATTCGGTTGCAGGCTACAGATAATGCACAAGTGCGTTATTTATACCAGCAATACCTACAGGCACAAGCCAATGCTGATCCAACGGTGCAGCGCAGCTTTGTTTTTATCGGTAGGTTAATTGAAGAAAAAAATTTGTTTGCCCTATTGCAAGCTTTTGAGCAACTCAATAGCAACTGGGTACTGAAAATAGTAGGCAGCGGTGTGCAGGAGCCATTGCTAAAAGCATTTTGTAAAACTCATGCCATACAAAATGTTCAGTTTATGGGTGCATTGGCATTGGCAGAAGCAGTAACTGTGCTGGCAGCATCTGATGTGTTGGTATTGCCAAGTGTGTCAGAAACCTGGGGGCTTGTTGTAAATGAGGCCATGCTCTGCGAAAAGCCCGTTATCGTATCGCATCATTGTGGCTGTGCGCTGGAGTTGGTACAGCATGGGCAAAATGGGTATATCATCGACCCAAACAATGTGGCTGATTTAGCCGCTGCTATGCAAAAGTTTGTTTCGGGAGAAGCCGATTTAAAAGCTATGGGGGCGGCATCGCTGGCTATTGTAAAAGATTTTACACCAGAAAAAGCGGCATCGCAGATATTTGCGGCTATATCAGAAAATTGATTTTGCTGCATGGCACACCTTATATCGTTGCTTACCAATACCGATGCAAGAGGCAACCTCACGGTCATCGAAAAAATATTTCCTTTCGACATCAGGCGTATTTTTTACATCTATGGCGTTGATAGCTCGATTCGAGGTAAGCACCGGCATCATGTTACCCGCCAGGCAGCTATTTGTATAAAAGGTTCATGCAGGGTTTCCAACCAATCGGGCAAGGGCATGCCTGTTCAAGAATTTATACTCGATCATCCTTCCGTTTGCCTCATGATTGAACCGGAAGATTTTCATTGGATGGATCAATTTTCGCCAGATGCCATACTCATGGTGCTGGCTTCTGAATACTACGACCCCAAGGATTATATATTTGAACCTTATGAGTAAGCTCAATATCCCCTACGAAGATCTCAGAAAGGTGAACGAACCTTTTGAGGCGGAGTACCGGCAGGTGTTTGATACATTGCTTCAATCGGGGTGGTACATATTGGGACAGCAGGTGCAGCAATTTGAGCAACAGTTTGCCAGCTATTGCGGAGTGCAACATTGCGTAGGCGTGGCCAACGGGTTAGATGCACTGATACTGGCACTGAAAGCTTTGAACCTGCCGCCCGGCTCAGAAGTATTGGTACCTTCCAATACCTACATTGCTACCATACTGGCAGTAACGCAGCTGGGTTTAAAGCCTGTATTGGTAAGCCCCGACATACGAACCTACAATATTGACCCCACTTGTATTGAAGCCAGCATAACCCTAAATACAAAAGCCATACTTGTAGTGCATTTGTATGGCAAATGTTGCAACATGCAGCCCATCATGGAGTTGGCCAATCAGCATGGTTTATACGTGGTGGAAGATTGTGCACAGGCACATGGCGCTACTTATTTCGGGCAAATGACCGGAACGTTCGGACACGCCGGCGGCTTTAGTTTTTACCCCACCAAAAACCTGGGAGCACTGGGCGATGCTGGTGCTGTAACTACCAACGATGCGGCTTTAGCCGATGCTATAAAAATGCTGCGCAACTATGGCAGCCGTACTAAATATTACAATGAAGTGGCAGGTGTAAACTCAAGGTTGGATGAAATGCAGGCTGCTTTTCTCAACATAAAACTGCAACACCTCAATGCTATTACGCAGCACAAGCAGGCATTGGCAGCATTTTATTTGAAACATTTACATCCCTCACTCATACTGCCGGTGGTAGAAGATGGCTATGTAGATGTGTACCATATTTTCAACATCCGTACTGCAAAAAGAGATGCATTAAAAAGCTATTTGTTGGAAAACGGGATTAAAACAGAAATACACTACCCGGTGGCCCCCCATGCTCAAAAAGCCATGAAGGGAATATTAGACGGACAATACTGCCCCATTGCTGAAGAAATTCATAACACCACATTGAGTTTGCCCATTTCTTTTGGCACCTCTTTGCAAGAAGCCGGCATTGTAGTTGAATTTGTAAACCGCTTTATCAATCAGCACCAGGCATGAAATTAAAGCACTACAGTTTTTTTAATTCTGGTGTAAAAGCCATCAATACCCGGGATAACTGGGATAGTGTAAGGCTTGATGAATCGGAGCCGGATTACTATATACCCACCACTATAGATGCTTATGAGCAGCTGCCCAGTGTTGTCAGCAGTAAGCCTTTAGCAAAATGGATGGCCAACCAAATAGCATTGGTACATGCCAATGCTATTTACTCAATTGGTAGCGGCGTGGCCTATGTGGAGTACAACGTAAAAAAGACTGCAGGAATTCGTGTGGTGGTGTCAGACTTTACGCCATCGGTAATGCGCCTGCAGGCATTGAAGGTGTTTGATGAAGTTGTTGAACTGGATATTACCACCCAAGACCCTGCAATTTCACCCGGTACGGTGGTGTATCTGGGCCGGATAGATACAGAACTTACCGATGCGCAACTGGAGCAAATTTTCGCCCGGTTGCATCGGCTGAAGGTGCAACATATTTGTATTGTGCCGGCGCAATTGCTTACCCCCAAAGCAGCACTTATAGAAGCCTATATTTTTCTGAAAAGCATACTGCAACGGCGCCCCCGCACTTTTTGTGGCTACAACAGATCACTCGGATTATTCCGGCAGCTGGCAGCCCGGTATTATCAACTTACTTTTCATAAGGTAGAAGGTAAACCGGTGTTTTGGCTGCACAAAAAAGATTAGCATGTTACATTTTTGTACCTATTTCGATAGTGGTTTTTTACCGAAGGGCTTAGCCCTTATCGATTCCTTAAAAGCCCACACCCCCGAGTTTTCAATAACCGTACTGGCACTGGATGATAAGGCTTATACCGAACTGGAAAAAAGAAAAGATCCGGTTATAGCACTTGTTAGCCTGCAGCAGTACAAAGATTATTTCGATATCGACGAGTCGAAGTATGCCGATAAAAAGCAGTTTTACTTTTCCATTACCCCCAATATTTGCCTATATCTTTTCGAAACCAGGCCAGGGCTTACCCGCCTTTTTTACCTCGATGCAGATTTGTATTTCTTTCAGTCGGCCAACATATTGCTGCAAGAAATGGGGGAGCACAGCATCCTTATTTGTTCACATCATTTCAATCCGCTGCATCAGCTTATTGCTACCCATTACGGTCATTTCAATGTGGCTATCAATGGTTTTGTAAAAAATGAGGAAGGCCTGCAATGCCTGCGCAGCTGGAAGCACGATTGCGAAAGCTGGTACCCGGGTATGCCGGGCTATCCGCACAGTTTTTTCAGCGATCAGATTTTTTTAGATACATGGCCGTCGAAATATGCCTCGTTGAAAATTGTGACAAACAAAGGCATCGACGTGGCCCCCTGGAACCTCAATAACATCCGCATTACCCGGCGCAACGGTGTGTTTTTAGCCAATGGCGAACCGCTGGTGGTGTACCATTTTTCCTCGTTGGTAAAAACCAGCTCGACTACCTGGAAAACCAATACCGCCAAATTTTTTGTGTCGGTAAAAGGGGATGTGCTGGCATTGTACAAGCAATACATCCACCAGATTGAAGGCTATGGCTACGAAAACCGCATTGTACAAACACTGAATTTTAAAGCAGGAAGTTTGAGGCGATTGGTACAAAAAGTATCTGGCAAACTGTTTAATGAATTTGTGGAAGTATAAAGACATGTCAGATTAGAGGCAGAAATAATTCATACCCCATAAAGGGGATGATGCTGTATGGAGCCGCTGCCTATCTTTACGCCCCAAATTCTACTGGGGAGGTTGGCTGCAAACGATAGTATTTCTGGCAGTCGTCCTACTCGAATCAGTAAAAAACTCATGGCAACAAAGCACTCTATATTGCTCACAGGTGGCGCAGGCTTCATTGGTACACACATCCTTTCCATGTTTCCTGACACGCAATTTATAGTAGCCGATATTCAGTCGCCACACCAAA
>JADLHL010000107.1 GCA_020848815.1 Chitinophagaceae bacterium
CTTCATTTCTAAACTGCAACACTCGTATGAGAAAAGTATTGCTCGCCTGTGTGGCCTTGTTGGCCCTGTACACGCAGGTATTGGCGCAAAAGAAGAAAGCAGCGCCACCTGCTCCTGTAGCCGAAGCACAGGAAATTCCCTTCTTCAAAAACCTGAACTACCGCCTCATTGGCCCCTTCCGTGGTGGCCGTAGTGCAGCGGTGGCCGGTAGCTACAAAAACAAAAACACGTTTTACTTTGGTGCCACGGGTGGAGGCGTTTGGAAAACCACCGACGGCGGCAGCAACTGGAACAACATCAGCGACAAATACTTTGGCGGCAGCATTGGCGCCATTGCCGTAGCCCCCAGCGATGAAAGTGTGCTGTATGTGGGCGAAGGCGAAAACAGCATGCGGGGCAACGTGAGTGAAGGCCTTGGTGGCATGTGGCGCAGCGATGATGGCGGCAAAACCTGGCAAAACATTGGCCTGAAAGATGGTCGCCACATCATACGCATAATTGTGCACCCCAAAGACCCCAACACCGTGTGGGCCGCCGTAATGGGCCACTTGTTTGGGCCCAACGAAGAGCGGGGTGTATACAAAACCACCGATGGTGGCAAAACATGGAAGCGTACCCTGTACGTAAACAACCAAACCGGCGCCAGCGATCTGGTAATGGAGCCGGGCAATACCAAAGTATTGTATGCCGGTACCTGGCGGCTCATTCGCCAGCCACACACACTGGAAAGTGGTGGCGAAGGCAGCGGCCTCTGGAAGAGCACCGACGGCGGTGAAACATGGAAAAATATTACCGCCAACAAAGGATTGCCCAAAGGTACTTGGGGTATTGTAGGTGTGGCCGTGGCCCCCAGCAATACCGATAAAGTGTATGCCATTTTGGAAAATGAAAAAGGCGGCCTCTATTGCAGCGAAGATGCTGGCGAAACCTGGACCCTCCGCAGCAGCGACAACAACATTCGCCAGCGGGCCTGGTACTACACCAAAGTGTTTGTAGACCCGCAGAATGAAAACCTGGTATATGCGCCCAACGTAAACTTTATGCTGAGCCGCGATGGTGGCCGCACATTTAGCAGCCCCTACCAAACACCGCACGGCGACCACCACGATTTGTGGATTGACCCAGAGAATGGCCGCCGCATGATTGTAGCCGATGATGGTGGTGCACAGGTAAGCTTTGATGCCGGCCAGAACTGGAGTACTTACGAAAACCAACCGACAGTGCAGGTGTACCGGGTGAGCACCGACAATGCTTTTCCTTACCGCATATTGGGTGGTCAGCAAGACAATGGCGCCTTCCGCATTAAAAGCCGCACTTACGGTTCAGCCATTACTGCTTCCGATATGGAAGATGCTGCAGGTAGCGAAAGCGGATACGTGGTAGCCGACCCAACCAACCCCGACATTACTTATGGTGGCAACTACATGGGCATGCTGCAGCGCCTCGACCACAAAACCGGTGAAAGCCGCATGATTAATGTGTGGCCTATCGACAACATGGGTGCTGGTGCCGAAGCGGCCAAATACCGTTTTCAGTGGAACTATCCCATCTTCTTCAGCCCCAACAATCCCAAGCGGTTGTATGCCGCAGGCAACCATTTGTTTGTGACCGAAAACGAAGGCCGCAGCTGGGAAATGATTAGCCCCGACCTGACCACGAATGACAAGAGCAAGCAAGGTCCGAGTGGTGGTCCCATTACCAAAGACAACACCACTGTTGAATATTACTGCACCATTTTTACCGCTGCAGAAAGTACTACAGAACCCAACCTGCTGTGGACCGGCAGCGATGATGGCCTGATACACGTAAGCAAAGACGGTGGTAAAAACTGGGAAAACGTAACGCCAAAAGACATTCCGCCGCAAATGATGTGGAACTGTGTAGATGTAGACCCCGTACGCAAGGGCACGGCTTATTTTGCCGGCACCCGCTATAAGCTCGACGACTACACGCCATACTTGTTTAAAACAACTGACTACGGTAAAACATGGCAGCGCATTGATGCAGGTATCAACCGCATGCATTTTACCCGTGCCATTCGTGCCGATAAAAAACGTGCTGGTTTACTGTATGCCGGCACCGAGTTTGGCATGTACATCAGCTACAACGATGGTGCCAGCTGGAGCAAGTTTCAGCTGAACATGCCTGTGGTACCCATTACCGACATGACGATTAAAAACAACGACCTGATTGTGGGCACACAGGGCCGCAGCATTTACATTCTCGACGACCTGACTACAGTGCAGCAATACGAGCCCGTTGTAGCCGAGAAAAACTTTGTAGCCTTTACTCCCGCTCCAGCCTATCGCATGCAGGTAGCTGGCCGTGGCTGGCGCAATGCTGGCGGTGCGCCTCGCAATGCCGGTGCCAACCCCATGCCCGGTGCTGTGATTCCTTTCTACATCAAAGGCGGTGCTGATACATTGAAAGCTACCGTGGTAGTAATGGATAAAAACCGGACCGTGATTAAAACATACGGCACTGCAGAAAAAGACAACAAGATAGAATTGAAGAACGGGCTGAACCAGTTTGCATGGGATTTGAATTATCCTGAAGGCGAACGTGTACCAGAAGGCACCATTTTGTGGAACCGTGCCCGCATGGTGGCCATGGCGCCTCCCGGCGAATACATTGCCAAAATGAAAGTGGGCAAAGACAGTGCTGAAGTACCCTTTACCGTACTGGCCGATCCCAACTACAAAGTGAGTCAGGCGGAGTACGAAGCACAGTTTAGCTTTTTGCGCAAGGCACAAGCCAAGTTTGATGAAGTGATGAAAGCACAGAAAGACATGACTGAAATTCGCAAGCAAATGACAGACCTCACTGGCCGTTGGGGCAAAGATTGTCCGAAGGAAGTGAAGGACCTGACAGAAGCGATTGGTAAAAAGCTGACGCCGATTGAAGAAGCGCTGCACCAAACAAAAGCCAAGAGTGGTCAGGATGTGCTCAACTACCCCATTAAGCTGGATGACAAGCTGAGCAGCGTGTACCGTACCGCTTCTGTAGGCAATGGTGCCCCTGCCAAGCAGGTGCTGGAAGCATACGAAGTGGTGGCTGCACAAATAGATGCAGAGTTAGCCAAACTGAAAGCAGTGATGAGCGAAGAACTGCCGAAGCTGAACACAATGATTCGGGAGAAAAGCCTGCCGGTGGTGGGTGTGAAGAAGAGTGAATAATGTAGATGACGATTGAAGATAAACAAGGGCGCCAGCGTATGCTGGCGCCCTTGGTGTTTGATGGAAGGAGTATTATCTCTAAGTCAAGAAAAATTGAGACGGGGATGTGCCGGAGTAAATATATTGTGTTGCTTAGATGAAACTTTTTGAAGAAACGAATTCGAACAACAACATTATTCTACACTAAATATACCAAAATGAACCCACTGAAAGTTTTCATTATTTGCATGCTTACAATGATTTCCTGTAGTGCAAAGGGGCAAAGAATAGTTGAGGAACTAATAAGAATCAACGACAATTACAGTCCTTTATTTGGTAACAAATCAACTGATGTAGAAATCATGTTTGTGATGTCGTATGAGCACTTAAAAAGCGACACAGTATTTAATGTAGTCTTCCAATTGAATCAGATAGAAACTGAAAAACAAGGTGAATCATTTTCTACAGGTGTTTTTGGAAGAAACTTCGCTTTTTCGTCTAGCAGATATTATTCATTCGAACGAAATGAAGGCAGTTTAACACTTAACTATCAGGAATTAGATACCATTCTAAATAGTTTTAATAAGATGTTTGAGTTTACTAAGCAGGCTCACGGAAGGAATAGGATTGTTACATACTCTTTCAAGAATTTAAAATTATCAGTTGAAGTCAACTATGTGGGAGGTGTTGATCCATCGAATGCGTATAAAAGTTTCTTTTATCTGAGTATCGACGATGCTACTTTCAGGCTTTCTAAATCCCAATTTTTTAAACTAACTCAAAAAACAATCTTCGAGTTAAAGAAGATATGGGATGATTGGTTGCAAAACCGATTATTGCCCGTACCTATTTATTATTAATCATCACTAAAAGCAACGCTAAATCGAGCTGAATTTCAATTTATCCTCCTCACAAATACCCCACACAATTACTCGCCCCGCAGCGGCAGGGCAGTTTACCGTCGTGGTGAGTGGGGCCGTAATTGCAGGTAAGTTCCTCTCCTTTTTTAATGGGGCGCAGGCTCCAAAACTCTACCCGGTTGTTGATGCATCGCATGTAGCAATTGGGCTGACAGCTGTGATTGAGGTAGCGCAACGCATTCGGATTGATGCTGGCATCCAGCGCATAGCCATTGCCAAACTCCACCATGGCTACCCGCTTGGTTTTCGCAGCCCGTTTACGGGCTTCCCGCAGCGAAATCACTTCGCCACCAAGGTTGCCAATTTTGCGCCGGGCAGGAATGCGTTGCTGCGCAAACACCCCGGTGCCATCAATCTTACTCGGTGCATTTAATACGGAAAAGTTGATCATAATGGCCAATATACTGCAGCAAACAACAGGTTGTGCACAAACAATGAGAGCAGCGATTATCTCGCTGCTCCCGGCCCTTAATACAACTAAACAAAAGAAGGTTATATAAACGACGTAATGGCGTCAACGATTTGTGTGGCACCTGCGCCATACAACATGGTTTGATGATTGCCGTCTACTTTTACAAATTGTACATCTTGTAATAATGCTGCTGTTTCCCGGGCATTTTCTTCCGGCAGCAGCGGCGCCTCCATGGTATAAATACCCGGTGCGTTACACATCAACACAGGTTGTGTAACGGCTTTCAATATATCGGCCCAGGGCTCTGCCAATACTTTGGTAGCCGCTTCCGTCATGTGCTGTGCACTAGGTATGGTAGCTACACTGCCATCGGCCGCAGTATGTACATCTGCTTTGTAATAACTGGTCATGGCGTCTTCCCAAAACTGTAGGTAAGGTGCGTTTTTTACCTGCTGTAAATAGGCATCAAAAGAACCAAATACTTTGCCCAACCTGCCCAGCGCCGGCCCCAGCATTTGCATAGTGTTGGGATGCATTTTCATGGCCGCATCCAACGCAATGACCTTGCTGATGCGCTTCGGATAATATGCCGCCAGATACCAACTCAAAAAAGCACCGTACGAATGGCCGCCCATTATCACATTGTCCAATTGTAGTTTATCCATTAAGCCAATAATGTCTTTGGCAGTTTCGGCCATAGTATAGCCCATATCTGGCGCCTCAGATTGTCCGCGGCCACGCAAATCAACAGCAATAATTCTACAATGGTTGTTCAAGCCTGCAGCTATCAATCCATCAAAGGCATGTGCATTGGCAGTAAGACCATGTGCCAGCAGCAATACAGGTCCGTTACCTCTCCAATCTATGGCATGTAGCTGTATTCCATTAGCCGTTACAAACAAATCCTGCATATCTATCTGGCTTGTATTTATGTGATAAAAAATAAGGGCTTCTGCTACATGATACCTGGCAGTATGCAGTGCAGAAGCCCGTTATCGTTCAACCAAAAAGCAACGTCATTATTTTTTGCTACCGTTAGGAATATGCACTTTCAGTTCGGCGCTGATGAGGCGACCAATAGACGGAGAGCCTACAAATTCCCGCATTTCTACATCAAACAGATTGCTTACACCCGCACCCAATGAGAGCATGGGATTGAAGCGATAGCCGGCACTGATGTCAATGGTGGTAAAGCCACCCAACGCACCCCAGTTGAAGTTTTTAGCGTAGAAGCGGGGTTGGTTGTTGAGCGGATTGATGCCGCCATACACCATGCCACGCATGCCTTTGCCAGCAGCAGTACCCATTTGGCTACCGCTATAAAAGTCGTGCTCCTGCACCCAACGGGCACTCAGGTTCACAAACATTTTGCCCATGGCCAAATTGCTGAAACTGAGTGTACCAGCAATGCGATTCTTCGGTGCGTTCAGGCTCTTTTCTTCGGCACTTACAAAACCATCGCGGTTGGCATCGTTCTTTATGTTGTCTTTAGTAATGTCGCTACCAAACCATGAGTATTTCACAGCAAGAGAAACCATATCGCTGAAGAAATAATTGATGCCAAGATCAACACCATAGCTGGATACTTCGCCATAATTGAAGTAAGTGCTGAAAGCTGCACCGCTCAACACTCCGGTTTGTGCATTTACTGCACCGGGCAGCAGCAAACCTGCAGTAGGAATAGGAATATTACCTACACTCAACGCACGGCCACCTACAGTAATGGCAGGGCTCAGGAAGTTGGTACTGTTGCCGTAATAACCATTCACATCTACATACAGTTTCTTACCAATCTTACCCTTGTATCCAATTTCCCAGGTACCAATTTCTTCTACTTTCAATTTCTCGGTTACACTTACACTACTAAGCTGTGCACCATTGGGCACGTAGCGAACACCATCGCCATTGCCAAACACCAAACCAAATACGCTGGCACTCTGGAACAGGATGATAGGCGCTGCATTAGCACGGCCGTATGTCACACGGAATGCGCCACCGGGCACCGCTTTTACCAAACCCATTTTGGGAGCAAACAAGTTGCCAAACACACTATGATTGTCTACACGTGCTGCGGCATAGAGCTTAAAGCCGGCAGGAAGTTTTTGCTCCAGTTGCAATGCACCGCCAAATTGAGTTACTTCAATTTTTTGTGTAGCATCGGCCAGGCTGGTACCAAATGTGTTGGGGTTGTCTTTTTGATAATTCAGGCCAGCCACCAGTTGCAAACCAATTTTTTCAAACTCGTAGTTGTACTGTGCTTCGGCATTCAAACGCTTGCTTTCTTCTTTGAAGCGGTTGCCCAGGCGCAATGCAAAAGCTTCTGCTTCATCGGGAAACAAACGGCCTACTGCAGGAAACAACGGATTGGTAGGATCGGTGATGGTGCTGTGCGTACGGTTCCAGAAGTCACGGGTGTAACCGGGGATGCCATACGAGTTGCCTACGTTTGTCCACGTATTATAGATTTGTGCAAAAAAACGTGGGCTCACATACCTTGCCTGCAAGTAGCTAAACTTCCAGTCAACGATTTGGTTGCGGCCCACATTGTTCACACTTAAAAAGCGGTTGGTGCTACCACCGTACGAAACAATGATGTCGCTTTTTGGCGTTACACTGTAATACAAATGGCCTTCGCCACGAACGTGACGGAAACGACGGTCATTCTTTTCTGGAATGGCTACTGCAGGGCCGTACACACTACCACCTGCGTAGATGCTGTCTTGAAAAGCGAAATCTAAACCAGCGGTGTATTCACCAGTGATTTTATACGCCCACTTGTTGTTGATTTTTGTAGCCTGACGAAAACGACCACTGAATACTTCTTGTGTACCACCACCGAGCACAACGGTTGTACCCTGATGCTTGCGGGGATCTTTTGTAATGGTATTGGCAATGCCATTGTGGGCATTAGGGCCATACAACGCACTGCTGGGCCCCAGCACTACTTCTAATCTTTCTACATCTTCTTTTATAATGGTGTTCATGATACCAGCAGCCAAACCACTACCACCAGCCATCATACTGTTCCGGCCATCGGTCATCAGCAATACCTTTGCGTTAAAAGCATTATTGAAACCACGGGCATTAAAACCAACGCCGTTTACACCGGTGCGTACAAATTCTACCCCCTGAATTTTAGACGCCAGTTCTCCAATGTTGAAAGAGGCACTTTGCTCAAAGTCTTTGGCAGTAACTACACTGATAGAGGCCGGGGCTTCAGTAATTTTTTGCGGACGGCGGGAAGCGGTTACTACCACTTCATCTCCCAAGCCAGTGCTTTCACTAAGCTCAAAACGGATGTACGTGGCATCGCCTGTTACCGACTGATCTGCATAGCCGATATAGCTGGCCACCAATGTATGTGTACCACTCTTTTCGGTTATCAAAATAAACTCACCATTGGCATCGGTGGCAACAGCATTGGTTGTTCCTTTCAGCGAAACAGTTGCCCCACTAAGAGGCTGTCCGCTTTTTTTGTCTGTTACTTTTCCTTTATAGGTGGCCTGCGCTATTATAGCTGGTGCCACTGCTACCAACAGAAAGAACATGAACAGGATTTTTCTCATACGGCAATCGTTTGTTTTGTGAAAAATGGTTGAGGTTATTGACGAATAAAATGAAGCAATGCATTATTAAAATCGGCGGGCTTTTCCCATTGCAACATGTGTCCGGCTTCTTCGAGCCACACAGCTGTTACAGTTGGAATATGTTGTAATGCCACGTTCATCACGTCGGCATGTTGCAGTTGTGGATGCAATAATTTGTTAGGGATAGAAGCATCTTGCTTACCAAACAGTACCAGTACCGGTACACGTATTTGTGCCAGTTTATCGGCTACTGGTGCACCCAACATACCTGCTACACCGGCAGAAACGGTTTTGCAATAATCTTCGAACCCCGCACAGCTTTTCATGCTGTTGCGTTCCTGAATTAACGCAGCAGCAGACGCCGGCATGTTGTAAAAACTAGTCTGCACATTGCGGGCAATCGTTGCGCTATCCTGCTGTTTGAAAAATGCAGGCGTTGCGTATTGTTTGAGCAAGGCTGCTTCCTGAGCAGTAAATGTTTCCAATCCTGCCGGAGCTGCCAGTACTAACTTTTCAAGCCACTTGGGTTGTTGCAAGGCAATGAGCATTGCAGTCTGTCCGCCCATACTGTGCCCGGCAAGAATTACTTTTTTCAACCCAAGGTTTTCTACCAAAGCTTGCACCACGGATGCGTAGTTGTGTAATTGCTGTGCGGCGTCATTTGCCAGCATGGGCTGGCTGCTGCCATAGCCCGGCAGGTTAATGGCAATCACCCGATGGCCGGCTTTAACCAAACCATCCATATTTTGCAACCAATGCGCAGCATGGCCGCCCAAACCATGCAGGAGCACAATGGGCTGGCCTTTGCCTGTGTCGTAATAATTTACTGAAAGTTGATTGGGCAGCTGTGCCGTTTGCAGGCGCCAACCCCAGTTGAAGCTGCAGTTTGTTTGTGCTGAAGCAGCACTTGCCATCAGCATCAATACAAAAGCGATACTGGTTACATGTTTCATACGGCCACCTCCTTTTTGGTTTGGCGGTAAAGTACCAAAACAAAGGCTCCAACCAATAGCGAAATGAGGATGGCCAGGGCTGCAGCAATGCCAGGATTGCGGGTGCCGGTTTCCATGTATGGCGTTAAGCGGCCGTAGTAAATACCGAAGTGTGCTACCACCGCTGCTACAGATGCACTGAATGCAGCTTGAACGGGTACATTTTTCAAAAACATACCAAAAAATAATGGCACAAAGGCGGCGGAGAAAGATGCATAAACGCCGTTTTGTGCCAGTATTCCCACACTCAAATCGGGATTGACCAACTGCTGGTAAGACAATGCTATGGTGACCGCAGCCATTACGGCAATCACCAATCTGTTGACAAACAATTGCTGCTTGCCAATGACATTGGGTGCAAATGCCGCAATGATATCTGTAGTAATGGTAGTGCTGATGGATTGAATCAGGCTCTCCAGGGTAGCCACTCCAGATGCCAGCAAACCCACTACCAAAAACAAACTCACCACTGGAGAAAAATACGTGGTCACATAAGCACTCATCACCGCATCGAGGGGCAATGGCTTACCAGCTACCATTAAATCGGGAAACAACACACGGGCATACAAACCGGTAAACACTACCGTAAAAAACAGGATGAGTAAAATGACCGCTACCCACAAAAAACGGTTCATGCCTTTGTCATCTTTCAACAGCAATGAACGGGTAATAATGTGCGGCTGACAAACAATGGCCACCCCCACAATCAACTGGCAAATGACTACTTCAAAAAAGTCGCGGTACAACGGGCTATCTGTATTGAAAGCGGCCGTCAATTTTGGATCAATCTGTTGCAGTTGCTGAAAGAAGCCAGCATCTGCATTGGTAAACAATTGATACCCACTGAACAGCAACACCACAGCAACTACAACTTTCAACAGCGCCTGAATCATGTTGGTGTATACCAAGCTATTGGCACCACCAAACATCATGTAGCCGAAAGTAAAAATCACAATGCCCGATAGAGCCGGCAACGCATCTACATTTAATGCTCTGCTGAGCACCTGCGTTAAACCAACGGCTATCAACACAATGAACGTGAGATGCAGTACAGACAAAAACGCCATGTACAATCGAAACGAAGCACTGTTGTAGCGAATGCCCACCCATTGTGCAATGGTTTTAGCATTGACTGCAGAACCAATTTTGCGAAAGCGTTTGGAAAAAACGATGAGTGAAATAATAGCACCAATGGGTAAAAATACCGCCATGCTTAAGAATGCACTGATGCCGTAATAAGCAATAAAACCCGGATTGATAATGAAAGTAGCGGCACTCGTCATGCCGGCAGCCAATGATAAACCAATAGCAGCAGGAGAAAATTGAAACGTGCCGGTGGCATAGTCGGCCATGTTGGTAGTTCGCCGTGCTCCACGCACCACGAAGTAGAGAATCACTCCCATGTACACAATGAGTGATACCCACACAGCAATCAGCATTCCCGGAGTAGCCAGGTTATTCATTCGGCAAGCATTTTCAATTTCAACATTATTATTTGTTGATGGAAATGTGCCGTTCAACTTGGTGAAAGGAACTCTTTTGCGGGGTGAATGGAAAACCCTGAATGGCCAAGGCGATGAAAACACAATCGCCGGAAACCCTTGCCGGCACTACAATACCTGCAAGCGGCTCATCACTGGCTCCCGAAAGGTTTTGCCAATAGGAATAGCACGGCCTGCCAGCATCAAATCGTTTTCTTCAATGGCCTCAATCTTGTGTGTGTTCACAATAAACGAACGGTGTACCCGCATAAAATGTGACGCCGGAAACTTTTCCTCTACCGATTTTAAACTGTTGCTCAGCAGGTATTTGCCATGCACGGTAAACATCATAGCATATACATCTACCGCTTCTATGTACAACACATCACTTAGTTGTACTTTCTCCAGCCGCTTTTTATTTTTTACAAAAATGCCTTCTTCATATTGCAATGCTTTTACCAGCGGCTCTGCCGGCAATACATCGGGCACCTTGCGTTGCAATGCATTGTGCATGGTAATTTCGATGGAACTGTATAAACTCTCAGCACTCACGGGTTTTACCAGATAAGCATACGGTTCTGTCAGCTTGGCTTGCTCCAACGTGCTCTGATCGGCCAATGCTGTCAGAAAAATGTACGGCACTTTGAATTCCTGCTTTAGTTGTCTGGCGGTATCAATGCCAGTCATGTCGCCACTCAGGCCAATATCGAGCAATACCAGATCGGGCTGCAGCACCGGCATTTGCCGAATGGCTTCTTCGCCGCTATCAATGGTGCCCACTGGTTCAAAGCCCATGTCTTGCAAACTCAGCGTAATCTCTTTGGCAATAATCCAATCGTCTTCTACCAATAAAATTTTGATACCCGCCATAAAAGTCCATTAATATTGAAGGATGTAACGAAACTTGACAAACCTAACAATTATCTCATTGGATGCGTGGGTTGCTGGCCATAATCATTGTTTTTTTTGTACATGTGTTGCAGGCGCAACCTGTGCACAACCCAATGCTGCAATGGAAGGCCGGCGATAGAATGCAACAGCTGTCTGCCAAACAACTACACTGGACAGACAGCCCTCAATTACATACGCAATTCAGCATTGTAAATACTCAAACTACAGCCAGCACACTACTCATCAAAACGCCCAACGTTTGGCAAGTGCAGCTCTCCTATCGATCAGCTCGGTCTGGCAAATTGCAATCGTCCATTATCACCCGTACGGAACCGGTAAGTACAAGAGAGGTGCCCCATTATCAACCCCATTTTTTAGTTGAACTGCAACCCGGCGATACCGCACAAATACATATTGCGTTGTCTGCAGGTTTTAGTATTTATCAGAAAAGTCCTTTGCAGGTAGAAGTGTTGCAGCAAGACCAGTTTGAAAAAACCGACCGCGACCGCCACTTTTGGCAGGGTATGTTTTTGGGCGTTATACTGGTAATGGCGTTATACAATTTATTCTTGTTTTTCTCGGTAAAAGATACCAGCTACCTGCATTATGTACTGAGCATTGCAGGCATTGGATTATACTTTGCCTACTATTATGGTTTTGGTATAGAACACATGTGGCCGAACAGTCCTCGGTGGGATACCTGGAGCTACACCATCATCGTTCCGTTTACCAGCCTGGCACGCTTGTGGTTTACCCGTACTTATCTCAACACACCCGTGTTATTGCCACGTACCAATGCATTGCTCACGGTACTCAACATACTCATGAGTGGCACACTGATCATTGGCCTCGGCACCTATGTATTGAATATTGATTGGCTGGCACCGTTGGTTACCATTATTGGCATTCTGAATACCCTCATACTTGTATTGATGCTGGTGGCGGGTATTGATGCCTACAACCGAAATTATAAACCGGCATTGTATTTCATTACGGCAAATGCGTTGCTGGTAGCTGGCGCTATCCTCTTCATTTTTCGTGAAATGGGCATGGTGGGCGACAACTGGTTTACCCGCTATTTTGTACAGGTAGGCGTGGTAGTGCAAG
>JADLHL010000108.1 GCA_020848815.1 Chitinophagaceae bacterium
GCCTTGCCGGTAAGTTCGTTCATGGCGGTGGCTTTTGCCTCTTGAATGACTCTTTCGTAAGTGCCACTGCGGCCACCTACGATATCGCGGATGCCCGCAAATAAATCTTTGAAAATATTGGCGCCAATAATGGTTTCTGCACTTACGATGCCAATATATTGTTGAATTGGCCGACCTTCAATACTGTTGGTAGTGGTAGTAATCATGATGATGAGATTTTGTAGCGGAAAGATACTGCGAAAAAATACTGCCCGACAGCCACTCAACCCAGCACATCCTCCACACATCAGCCAATATTTGAGAATACCCATGTACGGGTATTGGGTTGCATTGTGCAATCATTCACCTTCATGCCTAAAATTGATCCCGATATGCGCCTACGCTTTTTAACCCTTGTTTTAGTGATGCTGGCCGGCCATGCCATGGCGCAGCAAACCAAATCGCTGCAGAAAGTAATGCAGCTGAAAATGCAGGGCGATGGTGGTTCCAACGGAGCAGCCATTGCCTTTCATACGGTCAACAAAAAGTACTATGCGGCCATGGCCGGTAATACAACGTACCCATTATGTGTGTTTAATGAACAAGGGTATCTGGTAAGTGGCGGGCAGGTGGAGTCGCTTGCCGATGTACGTGGTTTGTGGTTTAATACCCGCAAGGCCAAGTTGCAGGGCAATGCCTATGGCGAAAATGGTTGGTTTGAATATACCCTTGATGGAAACGGTATCCCTACCGATCATCGCATCATCATGGAAAATGCTTCGCAACCCGACCCGCAAAGTGTGGGCACCTTTGCTGCCAAGCTCAACCAGGTATTGTTTTTTGATGGCCGTGATATTTATTTCTACGACGTCATCAGCGGCGAGGTAAAAGAGTCGCTATCGCTGGAAGAAATGCGGAAAAAATCGGGCATGGGCTCATTCGATGCAGATGACTACAACAATAGCACCGTATTTTATACGGGCATTACCGGTCAGGAAATTGGCGTGGTCAATACTGCAACCCGCATGGTGGAGTTGTATGGCATGAGTGGGCAATTAGGCCAGAAACTAGCTATCCCTTCTGGTGTGTCATTGTACACAAAGTTCAACTGCGGCTATGCCAATGGCATGTATTGGTTTTTTGACCAAAGCACCCGTACATGGACGGGCTACAAAGAAGGAAGTGCAACAACGGGGGGCACCACTACGCAGCCCGTTACTACCGGCACCCTCGGTGGTGGCACAGGTAGCAGCAACAGTAAGTACACCAAAATTGTAACGGTCGGCGATTTATATTCTACTTACGATTTAGCTGGCAGCAACGCTGATGATGTTTCCCGGTGGCGCAGTGAGTGGGGTAGCAGCACGGTAGATAAAATATTGGAACTGTCTAAAGAAAGTGGTTGGCCCGAAAACATCAATACGCTATCAAAGCGGGATGGCAAACGGGAAAGATTTACCCAATACATGGCGTATTATATTGCTGATGTAGGTTCAGATAAAGTATTGCTCTGGTTGCCAAAAGCTGAAAACCAAAATGTAGACAGCGACCTCCGATTGCCCTTCGACATATACATGGTGTATAAAAAATCTGCGGTTACACTTGGTCAAAAAACAAGACCACCTTCCTCAGCGGCAACGGGTACCAAAACCCTTGGCGGCGGCACAGGCAGCGGTAGTGGAAGCCGTGCTACGGTAATTAAAGATCCCGGCCAGCTTTACTCCACCTACGATTTAGAAAAAGATGAAAGTGGTATTGCCAGCTTGCTGCGTAATACTTATGGCACAGCTGCTGGTAATGAAATTTTGAAAAGAGCAGTAGAAACAGGCTGGCCTTCCGGCATTAGCACATTTACCGGCCGCAATAGTTATCGCGAAGGCTTTATCAATTTTGTAGCTTACTACATTGCAGATATTGGTACCGATAAAGTACTGCTGTGGATACCCATGAATAAAAATGGCCACATGCCTGCAGCTTGCCGGGGCGACAATGATATTTACATGGTGTATGCTCGCAGTGCTGTTACGCTTGGCGATAAAGTAAAAGCCACGGTAAACATCAAACAAGAAACCAACAATGGTGGCGGAGGTGATGATGGGCGCACCAAGCCTGTAACGGGCGTATTGGGTGGCGGCAGTGGTACCAAACCCCAACCTGCAACGCAGGCTGCTACAGGCAATTTTCAGGCACAATTTGAATCTATCTTAAAAGCGTACGGCAATAATTTCAGTGGCATAAAAGGAACAGAGCGGAGTGCCAGCGGAGCCATTTTTAAAGACTGGAATACATCTGTAAAACTAGCCGGTTCTTTTGATTGCTACCTTACCGAAGGTATACTCAACGATCATTTGGAGTACGTAGCTGATTATGGCATAATTAAAAACAAAAATGCTGCCATGATTAAGATGAATGCACTTATTGCCAACGTATTGAAGGTTGGTGGCACTTACGCTTTAAAACGAGATAACGTTGAAACAAAGGAGAAATCGATCGTTGAATTGTTTGTATTGAAAGGTACCGCAGCAAAGGAGTATGAATATTTGCTGGTAGAAATAGGCATGTACAAAAAGGGCGATACAAACGATGAATGGTCAGTACAAATACTGGTATACTCCGAAGAAGAAGACTGGTAAGCTATCCACAGCTTTGGCTGATTTAGTGGAATACAAAACGCCGCATAAATTATGCGGCGTTTTATTTTGCAGCCATGCAGCTATGTCAGTTTTGTGGTCAACCTTCGGTGCTGGTGCTTGTGCATGGGCACTATCAGTGCAGTGTATGCGGTATCAATGCATTGCCCTGCTGCGATGGCGATAATTGCCATACGAATGAGCAGTTGCAAGCATCAGCAGGTTTGTTGCCAACAGCAACTACTGCGGCTGCAACAACTGCTGAGTAAAAAATTATGCACCTTTAAAAGCTGCTATCAGGTTTTGTAAGCTTGCTTTAGCATCACCATACAGCATGCGGCAGTTATTCCGGAAAAACAAAATGTTTTCTACGCCAGCAAAACCTTTACCCTTACCTCGTTTCATCACAATTACTGTTCTGGCTTTATAGGCTTCAATAATAGGCATACCCCACAGCGGGCTGTTTTTATCTTCTTGTGCAGCGGGGTTTACTACGTCGTTGGCACCTATAATCATACATACATCTACGTTTTCCATTTGCGGGTTGATGCTGTCCATTTCCACCATGGCATCGTAGCTCACATTGGCTTCGGCCAGCAGCACATTCATGTGGCCCGGCATCCGGCCAGCCACAGGATGTATGGCAAAGCTTACTTCGGCACCGTTTTTTTCCAAAGCTTCCATCAGTTCACGTACGGCGTGTTGTGCCTGACTTACTGCCAATCCGTAGCCCGGCACTATCACTACTTTATTGGCTGCTTCCAGCATCAGGTAAGCATCGTCGGCTTTTACTTCTTTCAGTTCGCCCACCACTTCGGCGCTGCTGCCACTGGGTGGTGCACCAAAGCCGCCTAAAAATACATTAGCAATGGAGCGGTTCATGGCCTTACACATAATGAGGGTAAGAATAATACCACTGGCACCCACCAATGCACCTGCTACAATCAACAGATTGTTTTGAATAATGAAGCCACTGGCGCAGGCTGCCATACCACTGTAGCTATTGAGCAGGCAAATTACTACCGGCATATCTGCACCACCAATGGGTATGGTGAGCAATACACCTAATACCATGGAGAAAAAAGTAAAGGCTGCAAAGTAGAGGTAGCCATTTTCGGATTGTACCTGAATGGCAAATAATGCCCCACTCACCAGCATGCCCAGTACTACAATAGTTGTTACTATCTGTTGGCCTTTGTAGGTAATGGGTTTGCCACTGATAAACTTTTCTTCGAGCTTGGCCCATGCGATTACAGAACCAGTAAAAGTAACCGCACCAATAATGGCTGCCACCCAAATAATAGCGGCGCTACCTGCTGTTAAATGATGCTTGTGTGCATGAAACTCGGCCCATGCTACCAAAAAGGAGGCGAGGCCACCAAAACCATTGAGTAAACCCACCATTTGTGGCATACCAGTCATAGGTGTGCGGTAGGCCAAAATTAGTCCCACAACACTGCCTGCCAGTAAACCAATCAGTATGAAATCGTAGCGCTGTACCTGTGCATCCATCAGCGTAACGATGATGGCACTCAACATGCCAATGCCAGAAATAAGGTTGCCTTTGCGGGCCGACTCAGGGCTGCTCATCAGCTTAAAACCCAGGATGAATGCAATGGCAGCAAGGATATATACAATGTTGATCAGGATAGAAATATTCATGGAATGAAATACTTAGTATGAAGAAATATCACTTCGTAAATAGCAATGGGTTATCTACTTCTTTTTCTTAAACATGTTGAGCATGCGGTCGGTTACGAAGTAGCCGCCCACTACATTAATCATGGCTAGAAAAATGGCAATGCCGCCTAATATGGCAGCCACATCGTTGTCGCCAACACCTTTGGCAAGGCCTGCTGCAATCAACGCACCAACTACGGTTACGCCGCTAATGGCATTACTGCCACTCATGAGTGGTGTATGCAATAGCGAAGGCACTTTGCTGATGATTTCAAAACCCAAAAAAATGGACAACACTAAAATGAAAATGAGAAAAATGAGAATGGTCGATTCCATACAAATAGCTTTTATGAGGTAATCAATAGCTGTTTTATTTACAAAGACTTGCGAACTGCGCCACCGTGTGTCATTACACAACTGTTCAAAATATCGTCTTCGAGGTTAAGGGTAAACGCTTTGGTTTCTTTATCCCAAAATTCATCTACGAGGTTATATAAGTTAGCACTATACATTTGGCTGGCATGCGTGGCTACCCTGCCCGGCAGATTGGTAAGGCCAATAATTTTCACGCCATTCACCATTACTTCTTCCCCTGCTACAGCGCCTTCCACATTGCCGCCGGTTTCCACCGCAAGGTCTACCACAATGCTCCCGGGTTTCATGCCTGCCACCATTTCTTTTGTAATAATAATGGGTGCTTTACGGCCAAATACTTGTGCCGTTGTTACCACCACATCACTCATAGCACATTGCTTTGCCATTACTTCCCGTTGCTTTTGCAATTGTTCTTCTGTCAAAGCTTTGGCATAGCCATCTTTTGTTTGGCCGGTTTCGCCCAGCTCTACTTCCACAAATCTTGCGCCCAGGCTTTTTACCTGTTCGGCCACCACTGGTCTTGTATCAAATGCATCTACCCTTGCACCCAATCTTTTAGCTGTGGCAATGGCCTGCAAACCGGCCACACCTGCACCTATAATAAATACTCTGCTGGGTTGGATGGTGCCGGCCGGTGTGGTCATCATGGGAAACACTTTGCTGCTTCGTTCTGCTGCCAGCAGCACGGCTACATAACCCGCCAAACTGGCCTGGCTACTCAGACTGTCCATTTTTTGAGCACGGGTGCTTCGCGGTATCATTTCCATGGAAATGGCTGTAATATTTTTTGCGGCTAAAGCTTGCAGCAATTCATGCTCGTTAAACGGATCGAGGTAGCTCACATGAATGCAGCCTGACTTTAGTTGTGCTATGTCTTCTATCGTAGGCTTGCGCAACCGGAGCACCATGTCTGCTTGCAACACTTCATGTTTACTGTTGGCAATGCTGGCACCTGCTTGTACGTATGCGTCATTGCTGGTATGTATGCCTTGGCCAATGCCACTTTCTACCAGTACCGTTGCACCAAGGCTGGTTAGTTTTTTTACATCAGCAGGAATAATGGGGCTGCGCAATTCTCCCGTAAATGTTTCTGCTGGTATTCCTATTGTCATAGTCAAACTAAAAATGATGAATGCCAAATCTAACCGTTTGGCTTCATACACTTTATGACTTTGCGCAATTGTGGAAACACAAAAAAGGCCACCGGAGAACCGGCGGCCTGTGTACTAAAATCTGATTGACTAAAAGCAATACTTGTTTTCGCTGATGAGCTTGTCGGCAATGCGACGGCGGGCATCCTTGCTGTTGAACGGTCCGTATTTGGTAAAGCGTTTCAAACCCAGCAACATCATGCGTTGTTCATCGCCATCGGCAAATGCATTGATGGCTTCTTTGCCATGCTTGTTTACCAAATCAACTGCATCGTTCAGGTAGCAACGCATCAGGTCGGCATCCAATGCGACTGCGGCTTCGCCACGCAGGTTGGCCAGCTTTTGCACCCGCAGCAGGCAGCTTTCAGCTACGTATGTTTTAATGCTCATATCGGCAATGTGCATCAGCACTTCCTGTTCGTGTTCCAGTTGCATCATCAGTTTTTGCACCGCACCGCCCGATACCATCAAAATAGCTTTCTTCATGTTTTGGATGGCTTTTACTTCGGCGGCAAACAGGCCTTCGTCTTCGGCACCAAAATCAGGAATGCTCATGAGTTCTTTCATCACATTCATGGCCGGTGTCATCAGGTCTATCTTGCCTTTGAGGGCACGTTTCAATACCATGTCTACACTCAGCAGGCGGTTGATTTCGTTGGTGCCTTCGTAAATGCGGTTGATGCGGCTGTCGCGGTAAGCACGGCTAATTGGGTATTCATCGCTAAAGCCATTGCCACCATGTACCTGTACACCTTCGTCTACCACAAAGTCGAGGGTTTCGCTGCCATGCACTTTCATTACAGCACATTCAACTGCATATTCTTCTGCAGCGCCCAGCAATGCTTCGGCAAAGCTTTTGCCGGCAGCCTGCAGTTCATGTTCTTTATCCTGAATAAGCTTGCTGGTGCGGTACAACGCACTTTCATCGGCCCAGCAGCGAATGGCCATTTCGGCCAGTTTGTGCTTGATGGCGCCAAAATTGCTGATGGGTTGCTTAAACTGCTCCCGGGTATTGGCGTATTGAATGGTAATATCGAGGCTGCGCTTACTGCCGCCCAGTGCAGCAGCATCCAGTTTCAGTCGGCCAATGTTCAAAATGTTGAATGCAATAACGTGACCACGGCCGATTTCACCCAGTACATTTTCTACCGGCACTTTACAATCCTGAAAATACAGCTGCACGGTTGATGAACCTTTGATACCCATCTTGTGCTCTTCGCTGCCTTGGGTAAAGCCTTCCATGCCACGCTCCACTATGAAAGCGGTGAATTTGTCGCCATCAATTTTGGCAAACACTGTGTACACATCGGCAAAGCCACCGTTGGTAATCCAGCATTTCTGGCCGTTCAAAATGTAATGCTGACCGTCGTCGCTCAGCTTGGCCACTGTTTTGGCACTCAGGGCATCGCTGCCGCTGTTGGGTTCGGTCAGGCCATAAGCACCTTTCCACTCGCCACTGGCCAGCTTGGGAATGTATTTTGCTTTTTGCGCATCGGTACCAAAGTATAAAATGGGCAAAGTGCCAATGCCGGTATGCGCCGCCATAGCCACGCTAAAGCTATAGCCACCACCCAGGCCTTCGGCTACAATCATGCTTTCAATAAAGGGCTTGCCCAAGCCGCCCAATTCTTCGGGAATGCTGACGCCCAGCAGGCCCTGCTCGCCGGCCTTGTCCATCAGGCTCGGCATCAGGCCGGGTTCCATTTTATCAATGCGGTCAATGTGCGGCAGCACTTCTGTATCCAGAAATTGCTGGCACATATCCATAATCATTTGCTGCTCTTCCGAAAAATCTTCCGGAATAAACACGTCAGCGGGATTGGTTTCTTTCACCAGCCATTCTGCACCCTTCAGGGCAGCGGCAGTGGGCTTCAGTTCGGTACTCATGGCAAAGCGGATTTTATGATTTGATCGTTGTTTGTTGTAGGTGAGAAAAACATTCCTAATTCATCCTTCCTAATTCATCATTTTCAATTCCCGGTCACTACCATATTCAGGTTTTCATACACCTTGGTTAGCACCCGGCGGGTTACTTCTATGTCTTCTGGAGGCACACCTTCCAGGCCTTCCAGCAAGGTTTGGTTGGCCAGCGCCATGGTGCGGTCACGCAGGTCACGGGCCAAATCGGTGAGGCAAATGCGGTTGATGCGGCGGTCGTCGGGCGTTCCTTTTCGTTCCACCAAACCCATTTTTTCGAGGTTGTCTACCAGTCGGGTAATGCTCGGCTTGTCGCGGTAGGTTTTGTGGCAGAGCTCTTGCTGGCTCACATCGTCCTGTTTCCACAGGTGCACCAGCACACTCCATTGCTCCACGGTCAGCTCCACGCCATTGTCTCTAAAATGGCGCTGCAGCCGGCGGGCCAGGGCGGTGTTGGCCACACCCGTAATTACAAAGTAGAGTTCGCCTCTTCTGAATTGGTTGTTTGACATATAGTTGTTTATGCAACTATTCAAAGATAGGCGGTTCATTCAAAAATCCAAATCGCTAAAAAGTGAATGTTTTTTGGGGCTGTCGGCCAAGTGCATGGCCCGGCTATTGTTGGCGCTGCTCCGGGGTACCGTGCTTCGCCTGCGGCTACGCACCCCCGCCTGCAGCGGGGCCCTGCACATCGCCCAGCCTTTCATCAATAGCCCGGTTGGCAGCTTTTACCCATGTTATAGTACTATTTTTCCAAAGGCCTCTGCAATCTGCCAATAGCCACGATGTAAAATATTAACAGCCATTCTAATCCGATACACCTATCTTCGCCAAGTCAATTTGAGTTATTTGCATTTTTTCAGGTTAGTCTTATCTGCTCAGCCGTTCTGGTTAGTTAGTGTCGCCTCCCTCGTTATTTGCCTTTGCCTCAAGAATTTTTCATTTTATATCTGCTAATCAGATGAACATTTATGTTTCGAACCTGAGCTTCGCTGTACAAGACGAAGACCTGAGAGAATTTTTTGCTCCTTACGGAGAAGTTTCTACTGCACGTGTTGTAATTGACCGTGACACCAACCGCAGCCGCGGTTTTGGTTTTGTTGAAATGCCCGACACAGCTGCTGCTAACAAAGCAATTGCTGAGTTGAATGGTGCTATGGCCGATGGTCGTGCTATCCGTGTAAACGAAGCCCGTCCTCGTGAAGAGCGTCCTGCACGCCCTGCCTACAACAAGAGCCGTTGGTAAGCCAAGCTTCAAAAAAAATCTCAGCCTCCTTCGGGAGGCTTTTTTTATGCCATCATGTTAGCACAGCTCATGCAGCCTGCCAGCATTTGCTCCCGTATCTTGCAGCCATGTGGTGGTGGTATGCAATCATTTTATTAGCCGTAGCGTATGCTGCATTGGTGCTGTGGTATAAGTCGGCATGGCAGTCGTTGCCCTTGTATCCGCAAGTGCCTTCAGATTTTCAACCTGCCACTACAGTTACAGTGTTGGTGCCGGCCCGCAATGAAGCAGCCAATATTGCTGCCTGCCTCAAAAGCCTTGTGGCGCAACGCTTTCCTGCCAGTTTATTACAAATTATTGTGCTTGATGATGCATCGGAAGATGAAACCGCTGCCATTGCCAACAGTATTGCTCACCAGCATGCATTTGTGCAAGTGATAGCTGTGCCGCCGGCTGCACAATCGCACAAAAAGAGAGCCATTGAATATGGTATTGCACAAGCTACCGGTCAGCTCATTGTATGCACCGATGCCGATTGCGCCATGGGCCCCAACTGGCTCATGACTTTGGTACATGCCCACGAAACAAAGGGCTGGCAATTCATAGCAGCGCCAGTGCAATACATTGCCAAAAAACAGCAGGTATTGCAGGTGTTTCAGGTACTCGATTTTTTAACCTTGCAGGGTATTACTGCCGCTAGCGTAAGCAAAAATTTTCATGCCATGTGCAATGGCGCCAATATTGCGTACAGTAAAAAAGCTTTCGAGGAAGTGGGTGGTTTTGCCGGCATCGACGCATTGCCTACCGGCGACGACATGTTGCTCATGCATAAAATTTGGCAACGCAATCCCGAAGCGGTGGGCTGGATCAAAAGCACCGATGCCATTGTGTACACTCAACCTTGCCCTACGTGGAAAGCCTTTTTTCAGCAGCGCATCCGCTGGGCCAGTAAGGCCGCATATTATCAGGATAAAAAGATTATTGGTGTATTGCTGCTGGTGTATGTGCTGAATGTGAGCTTGCTGTTGGCCTTAATCGTTGGGTTGATTGCCTCCATGCCCAAACTCTTGTTGGCCTTTGGCCTGGCACTGGTGCTCAAAACCATGGTGGAGTTTTTATTTCTGGCTCCGGTAGCGCAGTTTTTTCAGCAGCAGCAATGGCTCAACTGGTTTCATGTGTTGCAACTGCACCACATTGTGTACACGGTTATCGCCGGCTGGCTGGGCCGCTTTGGCAGCTACCAATGGAAGGGGAGAAGAGTTGAGAAACCTTCAACCTTGGTAAAGAAAAAAGATAACTGATGATAGATGTTGAATATTAGTTGATAGGTGCAGGAGAAAAGCTATTAAGCGCAGCCTATTCCTTTCTGCCCCATTTACTCATCAACAGATCAACTCGTTAACACACCAACTCAAACTTACCAACCTCAACCTTCAGTAGTAGCCACCTGAATGTTCCGGTTCAGGCTTTCTTCCAGGCTGATGAGTGTTTCGGTACGTTCAATGCCTTTGATTTTCTGCATCTGGTCGTGCAGTACAAAGCGCAGCTGGTTGATGTCTTTGCAGGCTATTTCTACAAACATGCTATAGTTGCCGGTGGTGTAGTTGAGGCGCACCACTTCCGGAATCTTCATTAGGTCTTTGGCTACGGAATCGTACAGTGAACTCTTTTCCAGATAAATACCTATGAAGGCAATGACGGTGTAGCCCAGCTTGTGGGTGTCTACAGCCAGGCGGGTACCTTTTACAATGCCCATTTCCTGCAGCTTCTTGATGCGGACATGGATGGTGCCACCACTTACAAAGAGTTTCTTGCCGAGATCGGCATAAGAAATTTCAGCGTCTTCCATCATGTGCTGAATGATCTGGTAGTCGAGTTTGTCGAGATTCAGTTTTCCGGCCATTTTTCAAAAATTGATTCGAAAATTTTCACAAGTGTAAATCAAAACGTAAAAAATCTCAAAAGTTTTGTTTTAATGCTTGAAAAATTTGGAATGAAAAGCTTGATTCGTTTAATATTGCACTGTAATTGAAAGCAAGCCAATTGCCTTCGGCATAAAAGTAAGGTTTGCAATTCAATCAACAATAGTTCTTTCTTTTTCGAA
>JADLHL010000109.1 GCA_020848815.1 Chitinophagaceae bacterium
ATTTTTTGGCAGCTGGCCGGGGCAAGGCCGGCATTGCCCAGGTTGGAGAAAACTGTTTTGCCATCGGCATCGGTTACGGTAAAACCAACCAGTGCAAATTGCATATTATCACTGGCGGCAAAACGGTTATATCCCTGTTGCAGTTGTGCGGTAAGAGCGGTTGATTGTGCCTGCAGTTGCAGCCCCAGCAGCTGGCATGCAAGAGCAGGAATTATCGTAGCAAATATTTTCGTCATATAGAAAAGTCGGTTTAGGGTGCTTGGGGTACAAATGTGCAGTGAAACTTGAAAGAAGCAGTACAGTTGTATAAAATGTCGAAATCTTATAAGGTGTAGCCGGGCTGCGAATCTTCGGATACCATCAATGAACTAAATTTGTGCTGCTGCCGACAATCATTGTTTGTGTTAGTAGAATGTCGTAAAATGTGCTTTCAATTCACCCAAACTACATTAATAAGCTTGCCCTAATTTTTTTTATATGTTAAGAATCATCATTGCCGACGACCACAATATTGTGCGTCGTGGAATTAAGGAAATTTTGAAGGAAGAATATCCGACTGCACATGTAGAAGAAGTAGGCGATGCAGAAGATTTGATTAAACATGTAATGAAAGACGAGTGGGATGTGGTACTCACTGACATTTCGATGCCCGGCCGTAGCGGGTTGGATGCGCTGACGCAAATTCGGCAAATGTATCCCAAGCTGCCAGTGGTAGTGCTCAGTGTATATCCGGCAGATCAGTACGGCATACGGGCATTAAAGGCTGGTGCATCTGGCTATCTTACGAAAGATAGTGCCCCGGATGAACTGGTAAAAGCCATTCGTACTGTATTGCTGGGCAAAAAATACATTACACCATTGCTGGCCGAAAAGCTGGCATCGGTGTTTGATACCGAAGCCGACAAACCATTACATGAATACCTGAGCGATAGAGAGTATGAGGTGTTTAAAATGCTGGCCATGGGCAAGGCAGTATCCGATATTGCACAAGCCATGAACCTGGGTGTTACTACCATCAGTACCTATCGTTCCCGTATTTTAGTAAAAATGAATATGAAAACGAATGCAGATCTCACACTGTACGCAGTGGAAAATAAATTGATCTGACCAATCGGTCATCATCTGCTACAAGCGAAGCCACACAAGGGTTTCGCTTTTTTTTATTTGTATACTACAGGGGGAGCATTGCCATAATGTAGCTACGTTACTACAATCTGTTTCTGCGATTATTCTACTGCCAAATCGTTAGAACTGCTATTGGATAGCCACCGGTATTCATGTCTCTTTGTATAGAAGCAAATGAGGAAATGCTATTTACGGTTACTTATTTGTTTCCTGTAATTCGGATTTTTTTCTAGGGTTTAGGGTATTATAATCTTCCCCCTGTTCTCAGGGGGATTTTTTTGCCTGTACACTACCATGTACCATGATTGGATGTAGTAGAAATTCTACAACGCTCTGCTGTACAATAACGACATATCATTTTGTGGTTGTTCTATTTCCGGCGGAAGCAGAAAGTGTTCTCTTTGTATTGTCAACAGAGAGAAACAAACTCCATTCATTGACGGGTGAAAACCAAACAAAATGACTTAACCGCAGCGCATCATGCCTGCATCGTTATAAAGATTTTCTTTCCAAGGGTTTAAGGGTATTAAACACGCCCTCCTGTTCTCAGGAGGGCTCCTTTTTTTATACCATTCAGTAAAGTGTTGTAGCATTTTTTACTACACACCAGGTGTTTGTTTACTACATCATTTCCCTTGCTGGTTCTATTTCGGGGGCGTTGCAACCTGCTCATCTTTGTATGGTCAACGGAGAGGAAAATAACCGCACTGATTGACAAGTTCTTTTTCGACACCAAGTCATAATTGTATGGCACTTCCGAAAGCTGTAACAAGGCTGGATGCAGTTTTCGAAAGTGTATACATTTTTATAAAGATTTTCTTTCCAAGGGTTTAAGGGTATTAAACACGCCCTCCTGTTCTCAGGAGGGCTCCTTTTTTATATACCCCTTTGCTATGCTACTGTACCAGTTGCTACTACATACCTTCATTATCCGTTGCTACATCATTTGCCATGTTGGTTCTATTGTGCAGCAGTGCTGCGTAGCGGAACTTTGTGTGGTAAAAGAAAATGTTCTTTGAAGGTAGAAAAACGGATGGCTCAAGTTTTCCTGTGCTCATGAAAGTGTAATTCTTTTGATCTGAATTTTTAGGACACTGGAGATAATGATGATGATGCGACAAGGAGCCTGGCTGGTTGTATGCTGGATACAAACAGCCGGTTACAAAAACTTCAGCACTCGGACTAAACACCAACAAACCGAATCCTTTTTCTACCTTCTTTTTGTTGTACTTACTAACTTATTTTCATACGTGAGACATTTTGGGTTAGCCCGGCTTCGGCCGGGTTTTTTATTTCACCCAAAGCTCCAACGGCTCTACAATAGCAATACTACAAACAAGCAATCTGTCATTTTTCTACGACAACTATTACACATGCTGTTCTATGGTGCAGCCCGCCAAGTGCTGCCATCTTTGTATAGCAATAAGCAACAGAGTTCTTTGATTATTACTGAACGTTTTTTTGATAAACATGACCTGCAGGCAACGGCTGCAAAAGGGGTTAAAGGGGGGGAAAACACATAATCGCCGTTTTCTACAAGTCATCAATGATTGAGTATTGGATATGCGGGCTGGACGCATTTCTTTACACCAAAGGCTTACCGAACATCAACCTGCCGTCACACAAAAAAAACATCAGTACTAAGCAAAAACACTGTTCATATTGGATGGCTTACTGACCATTTTTTTCAGGAAACTTAGGGGTCTAATGCTTCAGACATCTTAGGGTTTAGCTTCAGAAAAGGCCAGCACATTTTACAGTGTGCTGGCCTTTTTGCATTCGGTCATTTGCCAAAATCGAAGCACTTTGGTAGCAGGCAAATGAGCTATCTTGCCCGCCCTTTCCTTCTCAAGATTTATTTCAATCTCATGACTACAGTTTTTGCTACCATCATTACCATAGGCGATGAGCTGCTCATAGGCCAGGTGGTAGATACCAATAGTGCCTGGATGGCACAGCAACTGAACGAAGCCGGCATTTTGGTAAAGCAACGCATCAGTGTGGGCGACAATGCCGCCGACATTGTAGATGCATTGAACAAAGCCGCTGCATCTTCATCCATCGTACTCATTACCGGTGGCCTTGGCCCCACTGCCGATGATATTACAAAACCTGTGCTCTGCAAATACTTCGGTACGGAGTTGGTGATGAACGACGCTGCTTTGCAAAACATCCAAACGATTTTTACCAAACTCAAAAGGCCACTTACCGAACGCAACATCAAGCAGGCAGAAGTGCCCGACAGCTGTACCGTATTGCAAAATGCCCGTGGCACAGCACCCGGCATGTGGTTTGAGCAAAACGGTGTTGTATTTGTGAGCATGCCCGGCGTACCTCACGAAATGAAGGGCATGATTACCTGCGATGTGCTACCCCGGTTGGCACAGCACATGCAACTGCCTGCAGTATTGCACCGCACTTTGCTCACGGCAGGTATTGGCGAAAGTTTTCTGGCCGATTTAATTGAAACATGGGAAGCCAAACTACCCGCCAATATCAAACTGGCCTACCTGCCCAACTATGGCATGGTGCGGCTGCGCCTTACCGCCACCGGCCCCGAAAAAATGATGTTGGAAAAAGCCCTCGATGAGCAGTTTACCCAACTGCAATCGCTGGTAAAGGATTACATGGTTACCGACCGCGATGAACCACTGGAGCTGGTGTGTGCCCGCTTGCTGAAAGCACATACCAAAGTGCTGGTAACGGCTGAGAGCTGCACCGGTGGTTACATTTCACACCTCATTACCAGCCATGCCGGTTCTTCTGATTATTATGCGGGCAGCATTGTGAGCTATAGTTATTACCTCAAGCAGCAATTGCTGGGGGTAAAGTCTGATACCCTAAAACAACAAGGCGCTGTAAGTGAAGCCGTGGTAACGGAAATGGCATTGGGTGCATTGCACAATACCGAAGCCGATTATGCGATTGCCGTAAGCGGCATTATGGGGCCGGGTGGTGCTACGCCCGATAAACCTGTGGGCACTGTGTGGATGGCCGTAGCGGGCCCCAACGGGGTAGATACCCAACTGATGCAGTTCCGCTTCGACCGCCGCCGCAATATTGAACTCACGGCCACTTTTGCTTTGAACATGCTGCGCAAAAGACTGGTGCTGGATTTGGGGGAATGAGGATTGAGGAATTAGTATTTAGGCATTAGGAGTGCTATGGTAAGCCTCATAAAGTACATCCAGGAAAAAGTTCATTGTAAGCAGGCAATGCTTTTACAAACAAAAAAAAGCCACGCAGTTGGCTGCATGGCTATGTGTACTACATCTCGGTTATTTCTTCTTTTTAAAATCGCCCCGCTTCCAGGCTTTTATGAACTGGTTCCAGGCAAACGGGTTGAAAATGTTTTGCGGTGGTAGCTGCCCCGTGTAGTAAGAGGCATTGGCCCGCTGCCGCAGCGTGTAGTTGATGGCTTCACGGCCGTCATTGGGCAGGCTGGCCATCAATGCAGCCCGTTTTTGCTCTTCCAGGTTTTGGCGGGCTACTTCGTATTCATCAGCCGGTATATCGGTATTTACAAAATCACGTTCAAACTGGGGGCGGGTAGGCCTTGGGCGAATCACCGTACCGGGTAAATAGTTGGTATCGCTGGTGAGTAGTTGAATAATACTGTACTCCGAACCGTGCATGTTTTTCGGAATGGTCACCAACTTCGATTTAAAACCAATAAAGCTGAACTCAATCACATCGCCTTTGAGTACCGCAATGCTAAACACACCCTGATAGTTGGTAATGGTACCGCGGCCCTTGCCTTTTACCGAAACACTTACACCGTCGAGGCCACGCAGGCTGTCGGCTGTCATTACCACACCGTACAGTTGCACCACACTGTCTTCAACTTGCTGGGCGTACAATTTAGCCGGAGCACTCAGCACCAGCAGGCAAACAAACGTGTATGTAAAAAATCTCTTCATGAATGCATTTCGGATGAAGCGAAAATACCTGAATTGGTAACAAGGTTCTTCAACAAAGTAAACCGGTGCAGGTTTAAATTTGCGCCATCAATTTTGCTTTAACAAAAACTTGGAGAATGACGGAGCAGGACATTTTAAAGGCGCTGAGTAACGTGCAAGAGCCCGATTTGGGCAAAGACCTTGTAACGTTGAACATGGTAAAAGACATAGTGATTGACGGCAACAACGTATCGTTTACGATTGTGCTCACAACGCCTGCCTGCCCCATGAAAGATATGATGGCAACCGCCAGTACCAATGCGGTAAAATTTCTGGTAAACAAGGAAGCCAATGTGAAAGTAAACTTCACTTCGAACACAACCTCAGCCCGTGGCGATGGCCAGAACCAACTGCCGGGTGTGAAAAACATCATTGCCGTAGTAAGCGGGAAAGGTGGTGTGGGAAAGAGCACCGTATCGGCCAACCTGGCGCTGGCACTGGCTGCCGGTGGTGCCAAAGTAGGCCTGATGGATGCCGATATTTACGGGCCATCTGTACCCATTATGTTTGGGGTACGTGGCGAACGCCCTATGATGAAAGATGCCGGCAATGGCAAAGCGGTGATTGTACCGCTGGAAAAATTCGGCATCAAACTCATGAGCATTGGTTTGCTGGTAGATGACAAGAATGCCGTGGTTTGGCGTGGCCCCATGGCCAGCAGCGCCATCCGCCAATTCATCACCGATGTGGAGTGGGGCGAACTCGATTACCTCGTGATTGATATGCCACCGGGCACCGGCGATATTCACCTTACCATGGTACAAACCGTGCCCGTAACCGGGGTAGTGGTGGTAACCACGCCACAGGCCGTAGCACTGGCCGATGCCAAAAAAGGCATTGCCATGTTTGGTCAGGCGCAAATTAAAGTGCCCATTATTGGTTTGGTAGAAAACATGGCCTGGTTTACACCAGCCGAACTGCCCAACAACAAATATTATCTCTTTGGCAAAGAAGGCGGCAAGAACCTCGCCGAAGAATACGACCTGCCTTTCCTCGGTCATATTCCGTTGGTACAAAGCATCCGCGAAGGTGGCGATGCCGGTGTGCCGGCACTGGTGGGCGATGATCCCATCAGCAAACAAGCCTTTATGGAATTTGCCAGCAAAGCAGTACGCAACATTGCCATGCGCAATGCCAACATGGCGCCAACCGCCGTGGTACAAATGGTGGAGTAAACAATCAATTTTAGTTCTTCCTGATTCAGATTTCAAAGCGAGGCAGCAGTGCTTCGCTTTGTTTTTTACCAAACCATTCATCTGTGGGTAAATGCGAATCTTTCAATCCCTGAACTGCTAATTTTCTGCAGCAACCCTTCGAAGCAGCCCTTTACATTTGCCGAAATTTTTCCGCATGACCAGACAGCAATTGGTAGAACAAATTTTTACGAAGCAAACCTATCTCTGCGTGGGCCTCGATACCGACGATACCAAACTGCCTGCTCACCTCAAAGGCAAGCCCAATGCAGTGCTCGACTTCAACAAAGCCATTATTGATGCTACGCTGGAGCATTGCGTGTCGTACAAAATCAATACCGCTTTTTACGAAGCTTTGGGGGCCCGTGGTTGGGAAATTATGCAGGAAACTTTTGCCTACATCCCCAACACGCACCTCACTATCGCTGATGCCAAGCGGGGCGATATCGGCAATACATCGCACCAATATGCCCGTGCTTTTTTTGAGCACATGAATGTGGATGCCATCACTGTGGCACCTTACATGGGCGAAGACAGTGTGCGGCCATTTCTGGAATACGATGGCAAGTGGACCATTGTGCTGGGCCTCACCAGCAACAAAGGCAGCGAAAACTTTCAACGATTGAAGTTGGCGCCTAACAAAGAAGAACTACCGTTGGTGCCATCAGTTATAAGTGGCGACCGTAGCGAATTGCTGTTTGAAAAAGTATTGGAAACGGTGTCCACATGGGGCACACCCGGCAACCTGATGTTTGTAGCAGGTGCCACACAGGCCCATGAGTTTGAGCATTTGCGCAGCATTGTGCCGCAGCATTTTTTGTTGGTGCCCGGTGTGGGTGCACAGGGCGGTAGCCTGCGGGATGTATCGAAGTATGGTATGCACAACGAATGTGGTTTGTTGGTGAATGCCAGCCGGGCCGTTATCTACGCATCATCCGGCGAAGACTTTGCCGTAGCTGCCAAACAAATTGCGCAGGAATACCACGAAGAAATGAAGCAGTTTTTGGGGTAGAAAGACAGATAATTCTTGGTATGAATCCGCTACAGCTCCATTATGAGCAAATGTATTTGGCTGCAAAAAATGAATGGCGTCAAAATGGAGTTCGTGTTGATCCCCTCATTCATTCACCGGCAGATCATCGTTTTGGATTGACGTTGCTGATAAGGCCTTCAGCAGCTGTATTATATTCGATACAGCAGTGGCAGCAATCAATTCTGAATGTTGCGCCCAATCTTTACATCTATCCTTCCACAGATATTCATGTAACGCTTCTGTCTGTTGTTTCCTGCGAACCAGGTTTTCAACTGCACCACATTCATCAGGTAGAGTATGTGGCATTGGTAGCGCAGGTGCTGCAACATGTGCCGCCTTTCCGTATTTCATTTTCAGGTATTACGGCATCTCCTGAGGCAATCGTGTTGTGCGGTTATGTACAAAATGATGAGCTGAATGCATTGCGCAACAACCTGAGAGCCGCATTCCGTCAATCTTCTTTGCGGCACAGCATTGATAAACGCTATGCTTTGACGACTGCGCATATTACTGCAGTAAGATTTACGGAACCATTGTATCAACCTGAATCATTGATTCAAATGCTTGATGCATCCGTTAATCATCCATTCGGCGATTGCTGGGTTGACCAGATAGATTTGGTGTACAACGATTGGTATATGCGCAACAACAAGGTGCAATTGTTGCATGGTTTTTCGCTGAAAGATGTTCACTAACGCATTAATGCATTCTGTCGCCACGAACATCAAGGCTCAGCATCACAACGGCTTCGTATTGTAGCCATTCTTCCCAGCGCTGCCACACTTTTTCTTCGGGCAGGTACTGGCGGGCAAGGTCAATAAAGGTGCGGTAGTGGCCGGCTTCGCTTTCCATAAACCGACGGTAAAACTGGCTCAGGTATTCATCATCCAATCCTTCGCTCAGGCGTTTGAAACGTTCGCAGCTACGGGCTTCTATCAATGCACAAATCAGTAGCTTGTCCAGCAGGCGGTCTTCTTCTTTACCGCCCTTTTTTTCAAAAGTCCGCAGTGCATTTACATAATCATCTTTGCGTTGCTTGCCCAGTTGTAGCCCCCGCTTACGTATTTCAAGAAGTACCAGCCGAAAGTGGCCCCATTCTTCTGTTACAATGGGGCATAGCTCGTCTACCAATGCAGCTTTATCGCTGTACAGTTGTATCAGGCTCATGCAACTGATGGCGGCTTTTTGTTCGCAGTAGGCATGGTCGGTCAGTATTTCTTCCAGCGATATTTCAGCCAGGTTTACCCAACGTGGGTCGGTGGGTAGTTGCAAGCCCAAAATGTTTTTTTGATACGCACTATTGTCACTCATGCCGCAAAAATAATTGACAATCGGATTGTTGTTTTGAACAGCTGCCTGCCTGCCTATTAAGTTGGCCGTTTTGTCCTTATTTTCACCACCTTCAAACCAAGGTTGCTATGAGGATACTGCCCTTTACCATTTGTGCCATACTCACCACCGGCCTGGTGGTAGCGCTAAATTCCAAACTGGGAACTGTGCCGCCGCTGGGTAAAATGCTGAGCCCTTCGCATGGCTTGTGGCAAAATGCCGAAGCGGCCGATGCCGACTTTAGCCTCGACATTCAATCGCCTTACTTAAAAGCACCGGTAGAAGTGTACCTCGATGATCGGTTGGTGCCCCACGTGTTTGCCCAAAACGATCCCGATGCCTATTTCGCACAGGGGTATTTACATGCCAAGTTTCGCTTGTGGCAAATGCAGTTTCAGGTGCTGGCCGCTGGTGGCCGCTTGTGCGAAGTGCTGGGCGAAAAAGTAGGCGACAACAGTGTGCTCGAAAAACACGACCGCAAGTTTAGAAGAATGGGCATGATGCTGGCTGCCGAAAATTCGGTGAAAGCCATGAACGAAGTGCCCGAAGACAAAGCCGCTATGGAAGCGTATGCTGCTGGTGTCAATCATTACATTCATCAATTGTCGCCGGCGCAATATCCCATCGAATTCAAGCTCCTCGATTATGCGCCGGAAGAATGGACGCCCTTTCATTCTGCGTTGTTTTTGAAATACATGAGCTACGATTTGGCCAGCGACCTCGATGATTTTGCCATGACCAACCTGCGGGATCATTTGGGTAAAGAAATGTTTGGCAAAGCCTTTCCTGCACAAGCCGATTCGTTGGATCCCATTTCGCCAAAAGGTACCATGTACAATGTGCAATCGCCACTGCCGGTGAAGCCTGCTAATGTTGATTCTTTAGAAACGGCCGAACCTACGGGCATTGCCTACGAAGTAGACAAACCAGACCCCGACAATGGCAGCAACAACTGGGTAGTAGGTGGCAGCCGCACCGCCAGTGGTCGTCCTATTTTGTGTAATGATCCGCACCTTGGCTTAAATCTGCCTTCGTTATGGTTCGAAATACAGCTTGTAACGCCAGAGTACAATACCTATGGTGTGAGTTTTCCGGGTGCACCTTCTGTAGTGATTGGTTTCAACGACAGCATAGCATGGGGCGTAACCAATGCCATGCGGGATGTGATGGACTTTTACGAAGTGAAGTTTCGCGACAGCAGTATGAATGAATACCTCTACAACGGCGAATGGGTAAAAACAGAATGGAGAACAGAAACCATCCGCATTCGTGGCAAGGCTGATTATATTGATAAAATTCCGTTGACCGTTTGGGGCCCCGTGATGTATGATGGCACATTTCAAAGCGAATTGAAAAATGGTAAAGCCTACGCCATCCGCTGGAAAGCCATCGACAACAGTTTGGAGCTCGGTGCTTTCAAAGGCCTCAACAGAGCCAAGAATTACGAAGATTATCTGGCAGCCATCCGGTTGTTTAAATGCCCCGGACAAAACTTTGTGTTTGCCAGCAAAACAGACACCATTGCGTGGTGGCAGCAAGCCAAGTTTCCGGCGAAGTGGCGTGGCCAGGGCGATTTTGTAATGCCCGGTTGGGATTCTACTTTCCGCTGGCAAGGCATCATTGCCGATGATGATAATGTGCACATGAAAAACCCGGCCCGCGGGTTTGTGAGCAGCGCCAACCAATTGCCTGCCGATTCTGCGTATCCCTTTTACCTCGGTGGTGTGCATGATGTGTACAGAGGTGTTATCATCAACCGTTTGCTGGGTGCTAAAACTGGTGTAACGGTAGATAGCATGAAGCAAATGCAAACCGACAACTACAACATTTTTGCCGAAATGGCCAGAACGGTGCTGCTCAACAATGTGCAGGAAAACGAGCTGAGCAGTGCCGCAAAATTGTTGCTGGATGATTACCGCCGCTGGAACATGCGGGCCGATGCCAATGAAAAAGGCATGACTATTTTTTATACCTGGTGGAACAATTTTGCTGATACCGTTTGGACCGACAACATTACCCGCAAAGACGGTTTGCCCGTTCCTTTTCCGCATGACAATACATTGCTGGAAGGCATTATCAGAGACTCGGCGTTTGTATTTGTAGACAACATCAATACGTCTGCGATAGAAACACTGCCGCAAATGCTGACCGCTGCTTTGAATAAAACTGCAGAAGATTTAAAAACCGCCAAAGACCTTAGCTGGTCAGGCTACCGCAATGTGCGGATCAGCCATTTGCTATCGGGCTTACCGGGCTTCAGCCGTATGCATTTGCCCATTGGTGGTGGTGCCAAAATCATCAATGCTACCAAAGAAACACATGGCCCCAGCTGGCGGGTGATTGTACACATGACCGATAAAACCGAAGCCTGGGGTGTGTATCCCGGCGGCCAGAGTGGCAACCCCGGCAGCAAATACTACGACCAGTTTGTAGACCAGTGGGCAAAAGGAGAATACAACGCACTTTGGTTGATGACAGCCAACGACAAGCAGTCGCCCAAGGCCAAATGGAAAATCACCTTCAGCAAATCTTGATTGTTTTAAAAACACCACTCATGAAATTCATTGCCACTTTTATATTGACGATTTTGCTGGGCTACATTGTATATGTACTCAACGATGTATTGCCTTGGTGGACTGTAGCTGTAGCCGCTTTTATTGCAGCAGCCATTGTGCCACTTAAACCATGGGCCAGTTTTCTGGCAGGTTTTTTAGGCGTTGCATTGTTGTGGTGGGTGTTGGCAGCGGTTATCGATAATGCCAATGCCGGTGTAATGGCCAAGCGTATGGCAGAAGTGTTGCCACTGGAAGGCAATAAAATGTTGCTCATCATCATCACCGGCGTAGTGGGAGGTTTGGTAGGTGGCCTGGCAGCATTAACGGGTTCATATACCAGAAAAAAGGCCGCTTAAAGTATTTCACAATTCTTTGCCATGTGCAGCCGTTAATTTGCCGACTATGAATTTGCTGCACACCAAAACCACCCGCTGTTTTTTTCTAAGTCTGTTTTTTATTGGTAGCATGTTTGCCGCTTCGGGGCAGGCTACAGTGCAAGGTAAAATTACCAACCAGTTTGGGGCACCTTTGCCCTATGCCTCTGTGTATGTAAAAGGCAATACCAAAGGCACAGTGGCCAATACCGAAGGCCGCTATGCACTGGAGCTAAAGCCCGGCGAATACAACATTGTATGTGCCTATGTAGGATATCAACGGTCGGAGAAAAAAATCACTATCAAATCGGGAAGTAACGAGCTTGACTTTCAGCTGAACTTTCAGCAAACAGAACTGGGCGATGTAGTGGTAAAAGCCAATGCAGAAGATCCGGCGTATGAAATCATTCGCAATACCATCAAAAAGCGTAAAGACTATTTGAATGAAGTAAAGCAATGGCAAACACGGGTGTACATGAAAGGCATGATTCGCACCTACGCCATGCCCAACAGTATTTTGGGCGTAAAACTCAAGCCCAACCGCGATGTGATAGACAGTGCCGGTAAAGGCATTGTGTACTTCAGCGAATCATTAACGCAGTATTATCGTCGATTGCCTAAGGAGTACAAAGAAGAAGTGATATCGGCCAAGGTGAGTGGCAACAGCAATGGTTTTGGTTTCAATAGTCCGAAAGATGTGGAAGTGAATTTGTATGAAAACAACATACAGATTGAAGGACTTAACAACCGTGGATTTGTGTCGCCCATCAGCGAAAATGCCTTACACTTTTACCGCTACAAATACGAGGGCTCTTATTTTGAAGATGGCAAAGAAGTACTGCGGGTAAAAGTGATGCCCAAACGCAAGTATGAACCATTGTTTGCCGGCGGTTTTATTGAAATAATGGATGGCAGCTGGCGATTGCATGGCGTCAATCTGGGGCTCAACAAAGAATCGCAAATTGAGTTGGTAGATAGCCTGTTGATTCGCCAACAATTCTTTCCGGTGAATGGCAAAGTGTGGATGCCACAAAACACAGAGATTGATGCAACCTTTGGCATATTCGGCATCAGGGCAGGTGCCAGTTTTGTAGCCGTATACAGCGATTACGATTTGCAAACAGATATCAGCCATGTGTTTGAAACCCGCGTCATTAAAAGCATTGACACTGCTGCCAACAAAAAGTCGGTCATATTTTGGGATAGCATCCGCCCCACGCCACTCACGTTAGAAGAGCGGCAAGATTATCTGCGTAAAGACACGTTGGAGCAAAAACTGAAAGACCCGAAATACCTCGACTCACTCGATGCTGAACGCAACAAGTTTGGTGTAGGCAAGTTGTTGTTTAGAGGGCAGTCTTTCATCAGCCGCAAAAACAAAACCGTGTTCGACATTCCGGCAGTAGCGTTGGGTATCCAATACAACACGGTGGAGCAGTGGGCGTATCAAATTGAGCCCTCTTTCCGTAAGTGGGGCGATACCGGTGCTTACAGTATCAATGCCCGGTTGCGCTATGGTTTTGGCAATCAGCATTTCAACGCCAGTGCCAGCATTACCAAGCAAATTGGCAAGCAATACAACAAGCGATGGAATGTATCAGTAGGCGGTGGTAAAAATGTATTTCAATTCAATCCATCGTCACCCATACAAGGCCTTAACAACAGTGTAGCCACACTCTTGTACACGGCCAATTACATGAAGATTTATGAGAAAGCATTTGGAGAAATCGCTGGCAGTAAAACCTTGAACAACGGCATGCGGTTAACTCTCCGCATGAGCTATGAAGACCGGATGCCTTTGCAAAACACAGACACTACGTACAAGTGGAAACAATACCGCGACCGCCGCTTTACCAGCAACTATCCCGAAGAGCTGCCGGCAGGGTTTTTCAACCGGCATCAGGCATTGCTCACCATGGTGTCATTGCGTTGGCAGCCGGGTGTAAAGTTTATTCAATATCCCAAACGTCGTTTTGTGGTGCCGAGTGAGCAACCGGTGTTTAACCTGACTCTAACCAAGGGGTGGAAGAATCTCTTTGGCTCCGATGTTGATTTTGGCAAATGGCTGCTGAGTGTGGAAGACGACCTCAACATGAAGCTCGGCGGTACAGTAAAATACTTTGCTGAAGTAGGCGGTTTCATCAACAACAGCAATGTGCAGCTGCCCGATTGGCGCCATTTCAACGGTAACCAAACCATTGTGGCCAGTCCATTTGTGCGAAGCTTTCAACTGGCCCCCTATTACGCCAATAGTACACGGGACAAATTTTTTGCCACTGCTCATATGGAGTGGCATTTAAACGGTTTGCTCACCAATAAAATCCCCTTGTTCCGCCGGCTCAACTGGAATCTGGTAACCGGTAGCAACGCCTTTTTGGTGGATGCCAGCCGCAACTACATGGAAATTTTTGTGGGGCTGGAAAACATCTTCAAAACCCTGCGGGTAGATGTAGTGGCTGGCTACGATGGCTTCAATAAAAAGCCCACCACTGGCATTGTGCTCGGGTTTAATGGATTATTCACAGGACAATAACAGGTTCGTCATCGATTGCACACAGGGTAAAACGGGGAGGTGATGCTCCCCGATTTATATTTGCCGCATATTTAATTCATATGGCACTCATCAAGTCGATTTCAGGAATCAGAGGAACGATAGGAGGAAAACCGGGCGAAGGTTTGTCGCCGGTAGATGTGGTAAAGTTTGCAGCAGCATACGGCACCTGGCTCTTGCAGCAGGGCAGCAACAACAAAGTAGTGATTGGAAGAGATGGCCGCATTAGCGGACCTATGGTGCATGGCCTGGTGGTGAACACCCTTAACGCACTGGGTATTGATGTAATTGATCTCGGACTGACCACAACGCCCACGGTAGAAATTGCGGTGCCCATGGAAGGCGCTGCAGGTGGCATCATTTTGACGGCCAGCCACAACCCGAAAGAATGGAATGCGTTGAAACTGCTCAACGAAAAAGGAGAGTTTATTTCTGGTGATGATGG
>JADLHL010000110.1 GCA_020848815.1 Chitinophagaceae bacterium
CTTTTATTGTTGCCTACAAAAAAACCATTCACCCAAATATTGGCATCTCTGAAAATGCCATCAAACTCCAACACCAGTCTTTTTGCTGAGTCGGCTTTATTAACGGTAAACTGCTTGCGGTACCAACCAATGCTGGTTTCAGGAAATAAACCACCCACAGGCTTAAATCCATGTTGGATGACATCGAAATTAGAAGACTTTGTAAAAGGCAACTCTACCGCCCAATCATGCGGCAGGTTGAGGGTTCGCCAACTGCTATCATTAAATTTGGGATCGATAGCGGTTTTGGCTGCGGCACCAGACTTTGCAAACACATTGGCGATGCCATAGTTGAAATCTTTTTCAGGATTGCCGGCATGGCCGAAATGAAATTTCCATCGGTCATCCAAATTTACTTTTTCGTACTGTGCAAATGTGTTGTTGAACAAGAACAACATTATCACTATCACCGGGGAACAAATACGTTTCGTCATGATGAATCCAATTATACAATGCCAGTAAAAATATCTGGCATTGAAGGTATTATACCTTAAGTGTATCTCCGTCCTGTTCTGTACAAATTTCCTCCGTAGACACGGAGGAAATGTATTCTTGCTTGCTTGTGATTACTCAATGTAAAATGCTATTTTCTTCAGGCACGTTCATAGCTAATTTTTAAAAGCGTCCATCGCCACTGTTGGCTTGCCACTGTTGTCAAAAGCGCCGAGTGTGTAGCCTTTCCAGCCGCCATAGCATTGGGGTTCCCAATACATCACGCCTTTTCCTTTTTTGCCCGTTACTGATTTTGTTTTTGTAATCAGGTCTGCAATAAAAGCCTTACAGTTTGCGGCATCATCCCATGGCATGCCTACTTCTACCACCATCACTTCTTTGTTGTAGAGTGTGGCCATATCATTCATGTTGGCGAGGCATTGCTGATTGGCAGCGGCCCATCCTGCTGCTACAAACTGCGGGTACAACGACATACCAATCATATCGAATTTTGCACCGGCGCCTACAAGGCCACCAATGTTCCAGCGAAACAATCCATTGTCCCAACCATTGGAAACATGCACCATTACTTTAGCGTTGGCAAACACCGCTTTTACTGCATCATATCCTGCAGTCACCAGCTGTGCATAATTATTCATGTTGGTAGAAGCCCGGCCATCAGGCCATAGCATACCATTGTTTGTTTCGTTGCCTACCTGCACCCACTCGGGTGTAACTCCCGCAGTTTTAAGTGCTGTGAGTACTTCGGTAGTATGAGTGGCCACTGCCGCCTTCAAATCGGTAAAATTAAGCGCCGCCCATGCAGCAGGTTTTGTTTGCTTGCCGGGGTCGGCCCAGTTATCGCTGTAGTGAAAGTTGATCAACAAGTTCATGCCGAGATTTTTAGCCCGAACGGCTTTAGCCACTACATCCGCAGTATTGTTCCAACCGGGGCTGGCGGGGTTTACCCATACACGTAACCGAATGGTATTTATGCCCAACGATTTCATCAACGCCATGCCTTCTGTTTGGGTACCATTTGCCGAATAAAATTTTACGCCGGCAGCCTCCATTTCTGTAAGCCAGCTTACATCAGCACCTTTGGCAAAACTGGTATCGATGACTGGTGGCGGAGGTGGTGGAGGTGGCGTAGGTGTAGCAGGCGAATCTTTACCACAAGCAACCAGTGCTGCCAAGGCAAACAAGCATAAGAGCCAATTAGAAAGTTTGTACATGATGTTTATTGAATGCTGTATGAGTAATTACCATTTCCACCACTTACATCGAGGGTGACTGTAAAGGTACCGGTACCAGGAACTGGAATGTTATTTCCTGCCCAAGTTGGTGGACCTGCGTACACAATTTTACCATCATTGTTTACTTTATAACTAATGTCGTAATTGCCATTGCTGGTAAATACAAATACGTTGCCGGCAGTAAAGCTCACATTGGTTGCAATCCATTGTTTGGTGTTGGCATTGTAAGTCATTGGTGTAGCAGATGTGCTCCAGTTATTATGGTTGCCGGATATAAAAAAGCGAACAGGCGTAAAGTTGACAGTACCCGCATTTACATCTGCATTTACTTTCATGTAGTTAGGTGCAGGAGAAAACCATAAGTTGCCAGCAGCACCAGCAGTCATAGTGGTTTGAGTACCGCCCCATCCATACTGTACACCTGTCGATTCTTCTTGCAGTTTCAATCCATCGCCACCCCAGCCGTCAGCATTGGGTAGGTATATGTAGCCTTCATATTTTCCATTATAATCGGGAGAGGTAAGTACAAAACCTTTTGTTCTCACAGAAGGTGTTACCCAACTGTTTCCGCCCCTTACCAGCAACGCAGGAAAATCGACCCGGTAGGTTGTAACGTTTAGTTTGGCCACCGGGGAATAAATAAACTCCTGATCGCTTAGTTGTGCTTTAATGCGAACATCGATACTGCCGCTGCTACCAGCTGCAATACCTAAGCCAATGGCCAGTTCGTTCAACTGGCTGCCGAGGTAAGTATGCTGCAGGTTGGCTCCTGCATTTACTGAAACAGCACTGCTAAATGTGTTTCTAGAATTCGTCAATTCTAGTGCGTAAGAAATGGCGGCTTTGAAACCAAAATCGGCTTTGGACCAGCTAATGTTCAATACGTTATTGCCTGCACTGCCGGCATTCAACACAAGTGTTTGGGCCGACAGTCTGATTTCGGGTGGAATACCATCGGTTTTTACCGTTTTGGTAATGTTTTTTTCACAACCCATCAGCAGCAATACAAGGCTGCTTAAAGTGATCGCTTTTGTCATCATTCGTATCATGGCAAATTATTTTTAATGCGTTAGTAACCTGCATTTTGTTGCAGGTTAGGATTAGAGGCTAAGTCGGTGGTAGGCAATGGGAAAATGTTGTATTTCGAATCGGCTGCTCTGCCATTGGCTACGCCGCCTTTCCATGCCCACAGGTAAGTGCCAGTGGTAAATTTTCCATGACGGATAAGGTCGGTGCGGCGATGCGCTTCGTAATACAATTCCCGGCCTCTTTCATCTAAAATATAATTGAGGTTGAGTGCTGCAGCATTGATGTTGCCTGCAGTGCTACCATTGTGAGCACGGGTACGCAGTTGGTTCATGTAAGTAAGCGCCTGTGTTGTACTTCCACCTGCGCCGCCACGCAATACGGCTTCTGCATAAATCAGATAAATTTCACCAAGGCGGAAAAGTGGAAAATCAATATCTGTCCAGTTACCATTTGGGTCGGCATTGGGCGCAGGGCCACCGGTGCGGGTTTTGTTGCGATACTTAAACGATGAGTACCCATCTGTGCCGGTGTACAATTCTGTCATCACCCTGTTTTGCCCTGTGGTATAAAACATAGCCCGGGTATCTGTATTGCCAGAAGGGTCGGCAAATAAATCGACAAACTGATGGGTATGACGCAAGCCGCCCCAGTTGCCAGATGTACCCGAAATGCTACCGGGTACTGCAGCCGGTCCATGTGCCAGATAAGTAGTGCCACCCCAGTTTTGGGTATAGCGGGCATCGTAGTTAATGGTAAAGATGTTTTCGTCGGTATTCAAATGATTATCGGCGATGGTGAGGTTTCTGTAAGTAGGATGCAATGCATAACCAGCAGCGATAATTTTTTGACAGGTAGCAATGGCTTCATTGTTTTTTGCTACACCTGTATAAACACCTGCATTGAGGTACATTCGGGCCAATAATGCCCATGCGGCCCCTTTATCTGCCCTTCCATATTCATTTTTACGGGCATCGGCCAGGTCGGTTTCAATAGCTTTCAATTCGCTTTCGATGTACGTAAATAATTCGGCCCTGCTCATCTGCTTCGGAAGTCCGGTGGCAATGGGAGAAGTTTCATCTACAAACGGCGGATTGGCATACAAATCCATCAACACCCAATATTGAAAAGCCCTCAAAAAACGAGCCTCGGCACGAAAGCGTTTTATTTCTGTAGCATCAGCACCCGAGAAACCGCGTTGGCTCACTTTATCATCAGCACTTTGCCGTATAAAATCGTTGCAAACCGTTATCTGAAAAAAAGCCCTGTAATACAAACCCGAAACAATTGGGTTGCTCGATGACCAGTTGAGTTCTTTCAAACCACGTACACCGGCATCATTTTGCCATGTCCATGCAGCTTCATCAGTTGTCAATTCCTGCAGGTTCCAGTAAAGGCGCAAGAAATCTGAGTTGCCTTCATCGGCAATAATCTGGCTTGGAATATCTCTTGAACCTGTACCGCCAACATTGCCGGTAAGGGCAAAGGAACCGTAAGCTTTTGCCAGTGCCTGCTTATACCCATTCATGCTGCTGTACACCTGGTCGGCAGTTACATCATTCAAGGGTGATAACTCCAATTTTTTGTTGCATGCTACCATCATCAACATGGCTGATGCAAACAGTATTTTATTCAACCAAAGTTTATTTTTCATAAGTCGGAATCGTTTTAAAAAATCAGAATTGAATGTTGAAGCCTACAGTGAAAATGCGGGGACGCAGGTAAAAATTATTATCTACACCCCAGGGAATTTCAGGATCAATGCCTTTGTATTTGGTGAGCACAAATACATTTTGGATAGAAGCATTGATGCGCAAAGAAGCCCGCTGTTTCAATATGCGGCCGGCATCGTAACCAAGGGTCAGGTTGTCCATCCGCAAAAACGATGCATTTTGAATGTAGTAGTCGCTCAGCAAATTGTTGCTGTTGCCCAAAAACCGTGTATCAAGATAACTGGCCGAACCGTTGTACAAAACGGCATTGCCCAACATTTGCAGCTGATTGCCCATGGCACTGTGTATGTTGTTGTACAAATAGTTGCCAATGCTGCTGCGCAACACAAAACCTGCTGAAACTTTTTTGTACCGCACCTGTGTGGTAAAGCCCATAAACACATCGGGTACCGCACTTTTCGACTTGTTGAGATCGTCCTGATTGATGATACCGTCTTCATTGGTATCAACAAATACATTTTCCAGCGGCTTGCCCTGCGCATCGTACACCTGCTGATACAGGTTGAATGTGTTGCGACTGAAACCTACCTGATGTACCTGCGAAAAACCACCACCAATGCCACCACTGATACCGCCGGTCTGAATGCCTTTGTATGTGGCATCTTTTGGTACTACGGTAAGGTTGGTAATGGTGTTTTTATTGTAGGTAATGTTGAAGCCTGTTTCCCACTGCCAGTCTTTCTTTTGTATAATGTCTGCATTGATGTCGAACTCAACGCCTTTGTTTTCCATGCTGCCCACATTGGCAATAAAGAAGGCTGAAAAATTGGTACCGGCTGGCTGCGGAATTTCATTCAACAGATCGGAAGTCGTTTTTTTATAAAAGTCGATGCTTCCTTTAATGCGATTATTAAACAAAGCATAATCAAGTGCAATATTGGCGGTAGTGGTTTCCTCCCATTTCAGGTTGGGGTTGTAAGCACCGGGCCGGTACATCTGATAAAACTGATTGCCAAACTGATACGTGGCATTGGGCGAACTCAGCGAAAACACGGAGAGGTAACCATAGTTATTAATACCATCCTGTTGGCCCGTCACGCCATAACCAACCCTCATTTTGAGGTCTGAAATGGCTTTGCTGTTGGCTAAAAATCCTTCGTCTTTTATTTTCCAGGCAAGGGCTACAGAAGGAAACATGCCCCACTTGTTGTTTTCTGCAAACCTGCTGGAGCCGTCCCTACGCAAAGTAGCCGTCAGCAAATACTTGTCTTTGAAAGTATAATTGAGCCTGCCAAACCAAGACAGCAATGTGTTCTCTGGTTTATCAAACGGAAATGCAGGGTCTGAGTTGGGATATTTTTCGCCCCGTGCATTGTAGCTGGCGTAGAAATAATTGGTGGCCAAAAAATGGTTGTAAGAATAACCCGCCGTTACATCAATGCGGCTATTGATTTTCTCCACCAATTTGTTGTAGTTGAGGTACACATCAAAAACGGTGTTGCTTCTTTTTTGGCGATACTCGTTGTTGGAGCCGCCGGCACCACCTGCTACATAGCCAATGGCCGCACTGTCCGGTACAAAGTAGGTACCCTTGCCATCGGCAATATCATAGCCCACATTTACATTGGCCCTGAGCTCTGGCAAAAAATGAAATTTATAATCCAACTGCAGGTTGCCAATGCTACGGAAAGGGTTGCTGTTGCTGAATGTTTCGTTCAGCATGCCCACCGGGTTTCTGCCAGCCAGGTTTACCAGGCCGGTGTTCGAAGTTTGATCCCGCCACTCCCAGTAGCCACCAAAGCGGTTGTCGAACTCTTGCGATTGCACCGGCTGCGATGGATCGAAACTGATGGCTGCGCCGATGGCGCCGGTGTTGGCAAATCTTGTTTGCTGGCCACTACCCTTCAGGTTCAGATCTATTTTTAAATGATTGTTGAACAAGCTTGGATTCAATACAAAAGCCACCGAAGTGCGTTGCAATTGGTCCGTTTTTAAAATGCCCTCCTGATTGGTGTAACCCAGCGAAAAACGATACGGTACATTTTTCAAGCCACCAGATACAGTGAGTGTATTATCAGTAGCAAAGGCCGTGCGGTAAATTTCTTCCTGCCAGTTGGTATTGGCATTGCCCAGCATTGCTTTTTGAGCCAGCGTACCTTTTGCCTGCACTACGTTTCTAAACTCATCTGCACTCAGCACATCTACCAACTGAGTGGGTGCTGAAGCAGAAAAACTGCTATTCAGGCTCACCCGCAATTTGCCGCCGCTACCCTTTTTGGTAGTAATTAAAATAACGCCGTTGGCTGCACGGGTTCCATAAATAGCAGCAGCCGAAGCATCTTTCAATACGGTAAATGATTCAATATCGTTGGGGTTGATGAAGCTGAGCGGATTACCAGCCCCGCTGATGCCATCGTTGGAAACGGGGATGCCATCAATTACAATCAGTGGATCGTTGCTGGCCCGTACTGATGAACCACCCCTGATGCGGATGGTGCTGCCCGAACCAGGCTGTCCACCATTGGACACCACCGATACACCGGCTATTTTACCAGCAATCAGTTGTTCGGGGGTAGATATTTGTCCCTTCTGAAAATCTTTGGCAGTAACGGTAGCTACTGCACCCGTAAGGTCCCGCTTTCGGCTGGTGCCATAGCCCACCACCACCACATCGGTCAGTTGGGCAGCCGTTTCGGTAAGCACAATATTGAAGTTGCCACTTGCCGCTACCGTTTTTTCTACGGGTGAAAATCCAACGGCTGTAAACAGCAGTACATCACCCACGGCTACATCATTCAGTGCAAAAGCGCCATCGGCAGCAGTTACAGTAGCCAGGCTTTTATTTTTTACACTCACGGTAACGCCAGACAGCGGAGTACCCGAGGCACTGGTGACCTTGCCGGAAATACTTCGGGACTGGGCCACCAACACTTGAGAAAAGAGTATACAAAAAAGAAATAGACTGTACGGAAACAGCCGGGTAATACATTTCATAAGGCAGTGTTTAAATGAATTGGCAGACAATTTTTCAATCGCAGTTAAAGTTATCCGCACTGGTTTTTAGCCATTTATCCATACGTTCAGAATATTGTTTGTATCAATCATTCTTAATGACCTGCGATTTCGTTCATGTTATTTCTGGCTACTTTAGTGATGAACTAACGACCAATACGTTGCTTACTTGCCGCTATCGTACCAAAACTTTGAATGCCATGCCCTGCCTGCTGGGTTTGTGTGTGCTGTTGTTTTTTTCTGCTGTTCGGGCACAGTCTCCTGATATTCATTTTTCGCATATCAGTACCGGCCAGGGCTTATCCAACAGTACCATAGAAGCCATAGTGCAAGACAACAGAGGATTTGTATGGGTAGGCACCCGCGACGGCCTGAACCGGTATGATGGAACCAATGTGATGGTGTACAAAAACCTGCCGGATGACAGCAGCAGCCTGAGCGACAATTTCATCACCAGCCTGTACGAAGATGCCCGGCAGCAACTGTGGGTGGGCACCCGCAACGGACTGAATGTTTTTGACCCCAAGACCAACCGCTTTAAGCACCTCACATTAACCTCGAACGATGTCAGGCGGATAAGTCAGGTTCATATTGCTACACTGTTTGGCAACGCCAAACAACAAATCTGGATTGGAACAAAAGAGGGACAGATATATAAAATTGTATCGGGAGTGCTACAGCCTGTACAATGGAGAACTCCGGCTGCTGCAAATAACCCGGTACCCGAACTATTTGTGCAGGTTTTTTTTGAAGACAACCGCGGCATATTGTGGGCAGGTACCGAAGATGGTTTATACCAGTACAACCATGCCGACAATGTTTTTGAAAAATGGAGAGAACAGCCACTGGCGGGAAAGCAACTGTCTGTAAGGGCGATGGCCCAAGACAAACAGGGCAACCTGCTGCTGGGTACTGCCTACCATGGATTGGTTATTTACAACCCAGGCACCGGCATCAATAAGCACTTTGTGCATACACCCGGTCAGCAGGCTGGCATCAGCAGCAACATGGTGATTGCGTTATCGGTAAATAAAAAAGGGGAAATATGGATTGGCTGTGTAAATGGAGGATTGGATAAATACGACCCTGTGGCCGGTACATTTCAACATTATTATTACCAACCAGAAAAACCCAACAGCCTCAGCCAGCGTACAGTGTCGGTATTGTATACCGACAGGCAAGAAAACTTGTGGATTGGCACACACCGCGGCGGGCTGAACCTGTATGCACCGGGAGCCAAAAAATTCATCTCCTATAGGCAGCATGCTACAGCCAATAGCCTGAGCTACAACGATGTAAAAGCATTTTGTGAAGACAGCGACGGCGAAATGTGGATTGGAACTGATGGCGGTGGCCTGGACCGGTATAACCGAAGAGAGCAAACTTTTGTACACTATAAATATGACCCGCAAAATGCCAACAGCATTGGCTCCAACGAAGTGCTGAGCATTTTAGAAGACTCCCGAAAACAGCTGTGGATAGCCACCTGGGGCGGCGGCTTGTGCAGGTTTGATAAACGTACCAACCGCTTTACCCGCTATCAAACTACAAGCAAACAAGCGGGTACGCTTGGCTCCGACTTTGTGCAGTGTATGGTAGAAGATAAACCCGGCCGCCTCTATGTAGGCACCTACTTTGGCGGGTTGTATGTATTTGATACCGAAAAGGAAATATTTACACCCGTGGCGCAATCTGCAACCACCGGCAAGGGCGTAACCGGCAATAACGTAGTGGCACTTATGAAAGATAAAGCCGGTAACATATGGGTAGGTACCGATGATGGAGGATTGAACAAAATAGACGCCGCCACCGGAGCAGTAGTACACTACTTTAATCAATCGAAAAAGAAACCCGACATCCGCATTTTATTTACCGATAGCAAAGGCAATATATGGGTAGGCCAACAAGGTTTGTATGTGTACCAACCCCACAACAAACAGTTTGAAATATTTACCCATGCCGAAGGTTTGTCTTCTCTATTTATAAAAGGTATTGTAGAAGATAACAATGGCAACCTGTGGATATCCACTTCTTATGGTTTAAAAAAATTGAACCCCGGTAACAAAGCGGTAAGAAGCTACAATAGCAACGATGGCCTGCAGGACATGGAGTTTGAAGCCAATGCAGCCTACATGACAAAAGATGGGGAGGTTTTCATGGGCGGCATCAACGGATTTAACCGCTTTTACCCCAATGAAATAAAAGAGAACAGCTATTTACCTCCGGTGTATGTAACAGAGCTGTGGGTGCACAACCAACCCGTGCTGGGTGGCAGGCATCCTCGTTTGCAAAACGATATCAGCTACAGCCGTGAGCTAACCCTTACGTACGATTCATCCACTTTTACACTTGGTTTTGCAGCATTGAATTATACCACTTCAGAAAACAATCAGTTTTTATACAAGCTCGATAACTGGGATAAAGACTGGCTGCCTGCGGGTAAAGAACAAAAAGCTACCTACACCAATTTGCCGCCCGGCAAATACCGGTTTGTAGTAAAAGCCGCCAACAACGATGGCATTTGGAATGATAAAGGGTACGAATTGCTCATCAACATTACACCACCATTTTGGGCCACCTGGTGGTTTCGGTTGCTGATGGCTGCTGGCTTGCTGGCTGCTGTGTATTATATATACCGGGTAAGAAAAAGAATGATTCATCAATGGCATGAAGAAGAAAAGAAAGAAGCCATTCACCAAATGCAGCTCGATTTTTTCACCAATATTTCGCATGAGTTTCGTACTCCGCTATCATTGATTACCGGGCCCGTAGAAAGCCTGCTGAAACAAGAAACCGATGAAAAAACAAAACATGTATATCAGGTAATACAACGCAATGCCAACCGGCTGCTACAACTCATTACCGAACTTATTGATTTTAGAAAAGCTAAGTCTGGATCGCTACGGCTACAGGTAATGGCTGGCAATATTCCAATGTTTATTGAAGAAATTGCGGAAGAGTTTAGCGAACTCAGCAAGCAGAAAAAAATCAACTTCCATGTATCGGCTAAAATTGATTGGCCGCAGGAATGCTGGTTCGACCGGCAAGTACTCGAAAAAATAATCATCAACCTGCTGAGCAATGCTTTTAAATACACACAAGACAATGGCAGCATTACACTTGAGGTGCTCAACAGTCTGGAAGCATTTCAACCACAATTTGAATCCTCGCTGCTGATTACACACAACAATCAACAAACAGATTTTGTGTACTTCCGCATTGCCGACAATGGCACCGGTATTTCAAAAGCATCGATGCCACATTTGTTTGAGCGATACTACCGGGTATCTGATGCGCATTTGGGTTCGGGCATTGGCCTGGCTTTTGTAAAAACACTCACCCAACTACACAAAGGCAATATTTATGTGTACAGCGAATATGGCAAAGGCACAGAAATCATCGTTGGCATACCTGCTACCCAACAGGCTTACCCGGTGCACGAACAGTGGATTAATCCGAAGCCACTTGTATCATTGGCACCATTCAGCACAAACCAGATGGCATCCGATCCATTAAACAGTGCAGATGTTACAGTGGCAAAAACGATTGCTCCAACAAAAAGAAACACCATACTGGTAGCCGACGATAATGAAGATTTGCGCAGCTTTTTAACCGACAGTCTTGCACCTTTTTATACCATTATAGAAGCAAGCAATGGTGAAGAAGCATTGCAGAAAACCCGGGCCCAACTCCCCGATCTTATCATCAGTGATATCATGATGCCCGTAATGGATGGCATTGCCTATTGCCAACAGGCAAAATCAATACCAGACATTGCTCACATCCCTTTTGTGCTGCTTACTGCAAAGCATGGCCCCGAAACCCGGCAAGAAGGAACCGAATCGGGTGCCGATTATTACTTTACCAAACCTGTGAGCATTGATCTACTGCTGGCTACCATCCGCAACATATTTACCCAACGCAACATGCTTCGCCAACTGTACCGAAACGACCAACTGGCAGAAGTAAAAGCCATGGCGCAAACCACGCAGGACAAAGAATTCTTAGCGGAAATACTGGCCATCATTGAAAATAACCTGTCAAAAACCGACATGGATATTGATTTTGTATGCACTCAAATTGGCATGAGCCGCACCAAATTGTACAATAAAATGAAGGCGATTTCAGGCCAGCCCATCGGCGATTTCATTCGCAGCATAAGACTGCGCAAAGCAGCCGACATGATGGTACAGGGCGAACAATCGCTTACAGAAATTATGTACAGCGTAGGCATTCAAACACAATCCTATTTTTCAAAAGCATTCAAACAGGAATTTGGCAAAACACCCACCCAGTTTTTAAAAGATTTGGAAGCCACTGATAAAAAGTAGCCAATCATAGTTGGCTTTCTGCCAACGCTTTGCAGTACCATCACTTTTTTTATTCCTGTTGAAGTAGTGAGATTTCGATGTGGCTGAAACCCGTTTGAGCAACCGAAATGAACGATAGCAACACATTTAAGCATGCTGAGATAAAGGCTTCGCTGAGCATGAGCATAAATTCACCACCGAATCTCATTTCAAAAAAACTTGCCATGTATCAAAACGCAAATTCCCGGCGCTACTTTGCACCTGTTGGCTCAAGTGCATGTATACAATCTGTTTTCAGCATCCCCATGCTGTTATTACTCCTTATCTCTCTTATGAGTTGTGATACCACCATCAGCCGCTCAAACGATAAGCTGGATTCTTTGTACCCGGCAGCCAACGTGGTAGTAAAATATCACAACAACGATTGGTCGAGGAACAATTACATTCAACGCATCCAGTCTTTCAAAAATGACCCCTTGAAAATGGGTGAAATTGTTTTTATCGGCAATAGCCTCACCGAGCAAGGTGGCGACTGGAGTGTAAAATTTGGCATGAAGGGTATTCGCAACCGGGGCATAGCCGGCGATGTATCGGATGGGGTGCTGCTCCGTTTAGACGAGCTCACCTACTATAAACCCAAATCGGTTTTTCTGCTTATTGGGGTAAACGACATATTCAATTTGCAAGGCGGTGGCGGCATTCCTTCGGCCGATTATATCGCCAATAATATTTTGAAGATTGCCAAAAAAATTAAGGCCGGTTCGCCCGGCACCAACGTGTATGTGCAAACCATTCTACCTTCCACCGCAGCACTTACTTCCAACACGCTACTCATTAATGCACTTATAAAGCGCAACGGACAATCTGGCGACTATGAAACAATTGATCTGTACACTGCTTTCAACAACGGACAGGGAGTTATGCGCCCCGAGCTCACCACCGATGGCCTCCATCTGAACGATGCCGGCTATAAAGTGTGGGTCAATTTTATTGATGCATGGGTGAGGAAATAATTGTGTTTGCCTTTTGGTAAACACCTATAAAAATGCGGCGTATCCAAGGGTAACAACTCAGATACGCCGCATTTTTGCGCATACACTCATCGGGATTATCGTTCCATTGTACAGATTGTTTGTCGTTCAAATCTGTATGGTTCAAAAAAACAAAGGGCCATTTTGCGTCAGTAAGAAATGGATGAACGGAGCTGCCACATCAGCAATGCGGCCTACTTTGGCGGCAAACATTGGTACATGAAATATTTACTGCTTTCTTTTGGTCTGCTTTTTTGCATGCAAACAATGCAGGCGCAGCAAACAGTGCTGCCGACCTATAAGCCTGAGAATCTTGCACTCTACAAAACAGTGGTAGCCCTCGACAGTACTTTTTTTCATGCCTACAATACCTGCGGCATGGCCACCATGGCCGATATGTTTGACGAAGACATTGAATTCTACCACGACCGTGGCGGCCTCTCTACTTCTAAAAAAGATTTGCTGCAAGCGTTGCAAAACAATATTTGCAACAAAGTAACCCGCATACTCATTGCCGGCACCATCGAAGTGTACGAAATTCCGGGTTACGGTGCTATTGAAATGGGTTGGCACAAGTTCTTCAACAACCAGGAACCCAATGCGCCTCAGCATGCTTCCAAGTTTGTACAAATCTGGAAAAATGCCAACGGCAAGTGGACTTTGGCAAGAGTGGTGAGCTTGCACTAAACCATCGAAATAAGAAATAAAGAATAAAAAATAAGGAAGGCAAGGAAGAATGAGGAATAATGAATGAGGAATGATGAATGAGGAATGATGAATGAGGAATGATGAATGAGGAATGA
>JADLHL010000111.1 GCA_020848815.1 Chitinophagaceae bacterium
AAAAGTTTGGCTGGCCTGCTGCTTTTTGTGCCTGCTGGCGCAGGAAGTTGAGCTTGGTGGTTTGATCGTTGTGCTGCAGCAACACATCATCGCCTTCGTTGATGGCGGGCCAAAAACCTACCACGCCTTTTGGAGTGAGCCATTGTTCTGCGGCTACTTTATCCAGCAATGCATTGGCATCGTTGTACAGTTTGGTAGCTTCAGTTCCTACTACTTTATCCGTGAGTATGTCGGGGAAGTTGCCATGCATTTCCCAGGCGATGAAAAACGGTTTCCAATCGATGTACGGACGAAGTGTTTCAACCGTAATATCTGTTATTGTTTTAGTGCCAGTAAATGCTGGCGTAGGTGGCGTGTAGCCTTCCCAGTTGATGGGCACTTTGTTTTGCTGTGCTGCTGCCAGTGGCAAATAATTCTTCACCACTTTTTTGGCGTGAAAACTCTCGGCGAGTTTATCATATTCATTGCGCAGGGTATTCAAAAAACCAGATTTGGTATCGTTGTTGAGCAGGCTGCCCGCAACCGTTACACTGCGGCTGGCATCCAGCACATGAATCACACCATTGTCGTACTGCGGTGCAATTTTTACAGCAGTGTGCATGCGGCTGGTGGTAGCGCCACCAATGAGCAGCGGCTGCTTCATACCCCGGCGTTTCATTTCGTGGGCCACATGTACCATTTCATCCAACGATGGCGTAATCAGTCCCGACAAGCCAATGATATCGGCACCTACTTTTTGTGCTTCTTCCAATATTTTATCGGTAGGCACCATTACACCCAAATCAACAATGCGATATCCGTTACAAGCCAGTACCACACCTACAATGTTTTTACCAATGTCGTGTACATCGCCTTTTACGGTAGCCAACAGAATGGTTGCTACCTGAGAGGTATCAGCATTTTCTGCTTTTTCTGCTTCAATAAACGGAGTGAGGTAGGCCACGCTTTTCTTCATCACACGGGCACTTTTTACTACCTGTGGCAAAAACATTTTGCCGGCGCCAAACAAATCGCCCACCACATTCATACCATCCATCAGCGGGCCTTCAATTACATCCAACGGACGGGGTAGAAGCCGGCGGGCTTCTTCTGTATCCGCATCCACATAATCGGTGATGCCGTTTACCAATGCATGCTTCAGTCTTTCGGCCACAGGTGCCAGGCGCCAGGTTTCATCTTTCTTTACTTCCTTGCCTTTTGCTTTTACTGTTTCGGCAAAGGCAATAAGTTTTTCGGTGGCTTCGTTGTTGTCGTTGTTGCGGTTCAGGATGACGTCTTCGCATAAATCTCTGAGCGTTGGCTCTATTTCATCGTACACCACCAGCTGGCCGGCGTTTACAATGCCCATATCCATGCCGGCTTTAATGGCATGATACAAAAACACACTGTGCATCGCTTCACGAACGTGATCGTTGCCACGGAAAGAAAACGACAGGTTGCTGACACCGCCGCTTACTTTGGTCAAAGGCATCAGTTGTTTGATGCGACGGGTAGCGTTGATGAAATCAACACCATAGTTGTTGTGCTCTTCGAGGCCGGTGGCTACGGCAAAAATGTTGGGGTCGAAAATGATATCCTGCGGATCGAAACCCACTTGCTCGGTGAGAATTTTATAGGCCCGGTGGCAAATTTCCACTTTGCGGTTTTCAGTATCGGCCTGGCCTACTTCGTCGAATGCCATTACAATTACGGCAGCACCATAGTCGCGGCAAATGTGGGCCTGCTCTATGAACTTGGCTTCGCCTTCCTTCATCGAAATAGAGTTGACGATGCACTTACCTTGTACGCATTTCAAACCCGCTTCAATGATCTCAAATTTCGATGAATCAATCATCACAGGAATACGGGCAATGTCGGGTTCGCTTTGCAACAGGTTGAGGAAAGTAACCATGGCCTGTACCCCATCGAGCAGGGCATCGTCCATGTTTACGTCGATGATTTGGGCACCGTTTTCTACCTGCTGGCGAGCTACGCTCAGGGCTTCTTCGTATTTGTTTTCCCGTATGAGGCGGGCAAACATTTTGGAACCCGTTACATTGGTTCTTTCACCAACGTTTACAAAGTTCGTTTCGGGCCGAACTACCAAGGGTTCAAGGCCGGCTAGTCTTAAGTATGGTTTGATGAGTGTCATGTTTTTTACCACAGAGGAATCAGAGGTTGGCACAGAGTTGCGCAGAGCAAATCTTAATACACAATTCGTTTGATTCCATCTTTTAAATGTTTACAATGAAAGTTGAGCAGGAGACCAACCTTACAACCAGAAAGTTTCAGGTAAGTGATGACTTGCGCAACATGAACATCCGTTAATGCTTCTAAAGCTTTTGTTTCTATTACAACTTTGTTTTCAACCAAAAGATCTAGTCTGTATCCTACATCCAGTTTCACAGATTCATACACCAGCGGTAGTCCTTTTTCCTTTTCAGTATAAAGACCTGCTTTGTTTAACTCGTAATACAAGCACTCTTTATAACTTGATTCCAACAATCCTGGCCCTAATGCTGTGTGTACTTTAAATGCACAACCCAATATTTCTTCTGTTAGCTGATTGATGAATTCCATGTAGATACTTTGTGTGACTCTGTGTGAACCTCAGTTGCCTCTGTGGTTTAATATCTTTATGGTTACAACGCCTTCTCCACCACCGGCACTTCCCTTGGCTTCAGGCTTTTTACGTGCTGGGCAATGTGGCGGATGTGGTCGGGTGTGGTGCCGCAGCAACCGCCTACAATGTTTACATAACCTTCTTTGGCCCACTCTTCTATAAAGTGAGCCGTTTCGTGTGGTTGTTCGTCGTATTCGCCCATGGCGTTGGGCAGGCCGGCATTGGGGTAGGCACTGGTGAAGCAGCTGGCGATCTGGCTCAGCTCTTCGATGTGGCTACGCATTTCCTGCGCACCCAGAGCACAGTTGAGGCCCACACTCAGCGGACGGGCATGCGCCACACTGGTGTAAAATGCTTCCAGCGTTTGGCCACTCAGGGTGCGGCCGCTGGCATCGGTAATAGTACCGCTGATGCTGATGGGCAGCTCGGGCTTACCGCTGTCGCGGAAATATTTTTTCACCGCTACTATAGCTGCCTTGGCGTTGAGCGTATCAAAAACGGTTTCGATGAGGAGCAGGTCTACGCCCCCTTCTACCAATGCCTGCACCTGTGTGTAATAGGCTTCCATGGCTTCGTCGAAGCTGAGGGCCCGGTAGCCGGGGTTGTTCACATCGGGGCTGAGCGATAAGGTTTTGTTCATGGGGCCAATGGCGCCGGCCACAAACTTGGGCGTGCTGTCGCCGGTTTCGGCACGGTACTCCTCAATGGCCTGGCGGGCACATTGGGCCGCGGCCACGTTGAGCTCATGGGCCAGTGCCTCCATGCCGTAATCGGCGAGTGAAACCACCTGGCAGTTGAAGGTGTTGGTTTCAATAATATCGGCGCCGGCCTGCAGGTATTGCTTGTGAATGCCCACAATGATGTGCGGCTGCGTAAGGCACAACAGGTCGTTGTTGCCTTTGAGATCGCTGGGCCAATCTTTGAAACGTTCGCCGCGGTAGTCGGCTTCTTCGAGTTTGTGGCGCTGTATCATGGTGCCCATGGCGCCATCAATGACTAAAATGCGTTTGCTGAGTTCTTCGCGTATGTTGCTCATAGTATGTTCAGGTTTGCACTGCGGCTGAAGTGTCCCGATAGCTATCGGGAGACACAACCGGTGCTGTAAAGTAGTACCACTGCTTGTGACCACAGTATTAAAATGCTGAACTATAAACGAGGGAAAATCCGGAGTGGAAGTACACATCGTTTATTAGTTCGGTGAAGATGCTGTTTCGTTTGTGGTGCTTCGACAAGCTCAGCATAACAAACTACTTACCCAGCAGGCCGAACAATAAACAAATCCGCCTGCCGGATGGCAAAGGTATTGCAAAATGCTGAATGGGCGGGTTTGCTAAAAACGGAAAACCGCTGCCTTGCGACAACGGTTTTATAACCCTAAGCGTACCCTTGAAATCAATATGGTATCAGAGCGACAAATGCAGTTGGTCGTCTTGCAGTGGATTGTCGTCTTTGAGTTGAATGTTGTTGCTGCCGAAGCTGACGATTTGCCAATCATCATTGAGCTCACTCAAGATGGCGTGGGTGCCAAAATCGATGATGAATTTGGTGCTGGTTTTGCTCCAGGTACCGGTGGCGGTATTGCTGCCGTTGATGGCTTCGGCTTTGCCGCCTGCATTGAAGCGAATGGTCCAGCCACTGAAGTTGCTGGTCTCATCTTTTTTGTCCCAGAAGTAAGACACTTTCCAATCGCCGGGCGTGGCTGGCGTGTTGGGCGATACAATGTCATCGCTGCTGCGTTCGCAAGCAGTGAAGAGAACGGTGAGCAAAGCGGCTATGAAGATTTTTTTCATAAACAGGTGGTTGTGATGTTGTAGAATGCCTGCAAGATGCAAACAACAACTGCCTGCTGCCAACCCATACTCACCGAAGCGGGAATAGCATTGTCTCAACCGGATTATACGGCTGGCGAATCATCGAGCCATTGCTTGAAGGCGGCGGCTCTTTCGCTGCTCACAATGGTTTCGAGTTTGGTAGGCGGGTTGAGTTTGATGAGTACCCGGGCCTTGGTGTAGGTAAGCATTTCGGCAATGGATTCTACCGAAATAATGAACTGCCGGTTGATGCGGAAAAAACGCCGCGGATCGAGAGCTGCTTCGAGCTCATCCATGTTGTAATCTACAATGTAGCGTTTGTTATCGTGGGTTATCAGATAGCTGGCTTTGTTTTCGGTGTAGCAATAGGCTACTGCACTGGTATCAACGGTTTTGAGGTGCTCGCCATAGCGAACAGCAAAGCGTTGCTTGTAGGTTTTTGCAGTGGGTTGCATGGCTTGCAACAACGATGTCCAATCGGGCACTGCTGCGGGTTGTTGCTGATACAATCGCTTGTATTTATCCATGGCGGCCTGCAGCTCACTTTCTTTTACCGGCTTTAGCAAATAATCAATGCTGTTGAGCTTGAAAGCATCAATCGCATATTCATCGTACGCCGTGGTGAAAATGATAGGACAACGGACATCGACTTGTGTAAACACATGAAAGCTGTTGCCATCGGCCAGGTGTATGTCCATTACCAGCAAATCGGGTTGTCGTTGTTTCAATGCGGCTACGGTATCGGCCACGGTGGCATAGGTGGCGCCAATGGTGGCTTGTGGGGCTGCCTGCTGCAGCATTTTGGCCATGCGGCTGGCCGCCAGTTGTTCGTCTTCAATAATCCAGATGTCCATAAAAAATTCAATCATTGGTTGATGCAATGGCATTAGCGGGGTATGGGTACAGAAACGGTAAAGTGTGTGGCACTGTGTACAATATCGATGTGCTTACCCGTGAGTAACTGGTAGCGGTGTTCAATGTTTTGCAAGCCCATTCCTTCCCCTTTTTCTGCAGCAATTTTGGGTAGCAGGTTGTTGCTCACTGTTATCCAATCGGTGCTCACAGCAATGTGAATGCGCAATGGATTGGCCACTGTAAGGCTGTTGTGTTTAATGGCGTTTTCGATGAGTAACTGCAAAGTGAGAGGTGCAATTTTTGCCGCATTGATGGCGTCTTCATCACCACTCAGATCCAACTGTAAGGCGTTGCCAAAACGTTGTTGTTGAATGAACACATAATCGGCCACCAATGCCAACTCGCTGCGCAGTGGTATGGTGTCTTCATTTCTAAACTGCACAATCTTGCGGAAGAAATCGCTGAGGTGTGCGGTGTAATCGAGGGCTTGTTTTTTGCGGTCATCTTCTATCAAAGCCATGAGTGTATTAAGGCTGTTGAAAAAGAAGTGCGGACTCACCTGGCTTTTCAGCGTAGCCAGCTGGCTTTGCAAATGTGCCTGCTGCAATTGCTGTACATGCTGTTGTTGTTTTTCGCGGTAGCGAATGAGCCACCACAGCAGCCCCGCCAGCAAGCCCGATGCCAATACAATAAACCACCAACGCTGCCACAATGGTTTGGCAATGCTGAACTGATACACTGCCACCGGCGACAAACCAAAAGAACCATTGACCGATGCCCGTACCCGAAATACATAATTGCCGGGTGGCAGTTTCGGAAAATTGACATAGTGATCTTTGGTCGTCATCCATTTGTTGCTCAGGCCTTCGAGCATGTATTGAAACTGCATGTCGGCGGCATGTGTAAAGTCAACCGCATTGAAATGAAAACCGAAATTGTTTTCATCGCTGCCGAAACGATTGTGGCTATTGCTATCAATATCGTTGAGGAAAAGCGTGATGCGTTCAAAGTATGTTTTGGGCGGATGCAATGCTGTAGTGCTAACGCTGTACAATGCCGTGCCAGCTGCTATAAGCACACTGCTACGGCCGTAGGTAGCAATGGCATTGAGATCGGTGTTTATAGCAGGCAGCCCTTGTGCTTTGCCCCAATGCTGTACCACCATGGTGCGGGTGTCAATGAGGTCGATGCCTTCGGCGGTAACGGCTACAATATTACCCGCTTCATCTGCTTTCAGCAGCGACACCGCATCACTACTCAAACCATTGCCCGTATTAAAAGCATGCACCTTATGCTGTTCGATATAATGCAACCCGCCATTCATTACATTCATCCAAATGCGGCCCTTGCTGTCTTCTGCCAAGGTGTACACCACATCGTTGTTGAGGCCTTCTTTTTCGGTGAAGTGTTTGTATTCACCGTTGCTCAGCATGGTTACACCTTTACCATCGGTAGCAAACCATACTTTACCCTTGCTGTCTTGCAAAATATCGTAGATGTAATTGGTGCCAATGGATTGAATATTGCCCACCATATCCAGCTTGTATACGGGTAGTTGCGCATCGCCGGCCCATTGCATGCTGCCATGCAAAGCACCTTCGAGGCTGCTTACCCAAATATCATTTTTATAGCCGCTGATGCTGAGCACACTGGCATTGCGCAAATCATTATTATCCGGTAGTGGTTGCATGTTGCCGGTAGCCATATCCAGCAACCATATACCATTGCCCATGGTACCAATCCACAACACATTGGCTGCATCGAGGTACAATGAAGTAATGGTAGAAGCTTCGCCACTGGTGGGTATGCGGTAGCGTTTGCTTTGCCCTTGCTGCACCGCTATCACCTGATTGTGCGATGCATACCAAATAGCACCATTGGCTGCAGCATGTATGGCATGCAGGTGTTGAATATCGGCCGATGGCAGGTCGAACATTTTACGAACATGTGCATCCAAATGCAGTTGCACATTGTTTTGCTGTGCCGTCCAAATATGTTCGTCTTTGTCTACCAGCAAATGCGCAATGCTGCCGGTATTTCGCTGAAAGCCCGATGGTAAAAATGTAGCCGCAGTAGGTTGCAATTGCAAGAGACCGCTATCGGCAGTGGCTACTAAAAAAGCGTTGCCCAACCATTGCACACCGGTTACTGCACCGGCTGTCCAACGGTTGCTCCGTTCCAATACCCGCAGGCCTTGGGGTTGTAATTGTAAAATAGAATAACCATTGTCCTGATGGCCGGCTACAATTCGTCCGTCAATAGCTATAGCTAAATGTGTGGTGATGTTATCGGCCAAACCCTGACGGGTACCCACCGCTTGAATCTGCTTTTTTCCTTTGGTAAAACGAATGAGATTGACACCACCATCTGTGGATGCCAGCACTGCATCTTTTACCACCAACAGGTCGTATACATAATCATCACTCAAGCCATCGGCAGTGTTGATATTGTACCATTTTTTATTGTCGTAGCAATACACACCTTCGCCAGCAGTGCCACACCAAATGCGGCCTTGCGCATCGGCCTTAATGCTGGTCACTGCCTGATTGAATTTTCCTTCTTCAAAAACTAACTGGCGGTAGCTGCCATGTTGTACTTCGGCCAAGGCTCCATTGCTAAACCCTGCCCACACTTTGCCATTGGGCAGTGCGGCAATAGCAGTAACATGCGAAGTACCAATGCTGGTATCGGCGCTGTATTTGGTAAAGCCAGTTCCACTAAATGCATGAATACCACTTACGGTACCCAACAGTAGATAGCCATTGGGGTGTTGCGTCAGGCATTCAATTTTGGCATTGCGGTTGCCATCTTGCAGGGTAAACGATTGCTGCGCTGTAGCTGTATGCACACACAACAGTAGGCTGAGCCAACAGGCCAGCCAAATCCGGTTTGTGATATGAGCGGTTGCATACATGCACATGCGTTATGAGTGTCTGTTAGCGTATCAGCAGGGTTGCATCCATCGCTACTTTTACTTCTTCAGCCAGTTTTTCTTTTACAATGCGTGGTATGGGAATATTGTGATCGCTGAGCAAAATGGTAAAGCTGGCCGTAATACGCATGCTCTTGTCGGGCTCTACCAACACTTCACCTTTGATGATGCGTTCTTGTTCTACGCCATGAATATTGAGCATGCCCTTGGCCCTAACGGTGTATTTGCCGGGCACACTCCAATCAATGTCTTCAATAATTTTTCCTTTGAAAGTGGCTTCGGGGTAACGTTCGCTTTGCATGTAGTTTTCATGAAAATGCGTATGCTGCAAAGCACCGTTGAAACCATCGAAAGAAGTAATGCGCACCTTAAACGAAAAGGTTTTTGCCTGCAGGTCAATGGCACCTTTCAATTCATTGCTTTTTGCCTTAATCAACTCCTGCGGTGCATCGCTTCTAAACACAATGCTACCCGTAGAAGTAAGGTACACTTTGCTACTGCTTTGTGCCGGCAACAATAGTGGCACAACAAAAACAAGCAACCAAGTAAACCGGGCAAAAAGAACAGCCAATTTCATGCGGCAAAAGTTCGGTATAAATAGGCATACAGGATGCCGTTACCAATTTTTTTCCTTTGATTTCGATTTCTTTTTACCACCAATTTGAAACACCCGGCTGATGTTGAAACCAAAATGAATATCGCCACCAAAAAAGTTGCCGGTCGTTTCAGTGAGGAAGGGCTTTTCAGCAATCCCTTGTCCGTTGGTAAAAATCAATTGGAATACGTGACCACCTGTTTCAATATCAAAACCAATGGCCAGTGAGTTGCGGGTATTGGCAAATTTGTAGTCGCTCAGGTTGTAGTAGTATTCTACATTGAGGCTGGTGCTCTTGGTGAGCTTAAAGCGGCCACCGGCACCGAGTGAAATAATATCGTTGGGATCGGTAGCTGTAGGCACAATATTGTAGTGCGTAAATGTAGGCATCAACTGCAGCGACAAACCTTCGGTAAACTTACGGGCCACCAATAGTTGCATGGTGTAAGCCATGCGATCGGAGAAGTTGGGTTTGTACGGCAGCGAGGCTGCGTAGTCATCCGTACGTATCATGCCGGCCGCTACCACGGCTACAGATACGGGCATGCCCGAAGATTTTTGCTCTACAAATTTGTACTTCACAAATCCATCGAGTTGCTTTTGATAGCTGGTACGGCCAATGCCTACCATCAGCTTATTGGTAATGCCATAATCGAGACCCAAACGAATAAAAGCCTGATCGAGACCAAACATTTCTTTTATGCCGCTATTGAGCCTGCCAAAGCGATGTTGTATTTTAAAATCCAGCACACCGGCAGGAATATTTTCTACACTATGGCCATTGGAAATGCGGGTAGTTTTAAACGTTGCCAGCACCACTTCCGGACCATTCTTTTTTTCCTTTTTGGTTTCCTGCTCCAGCAGTTTATCCAGGTCTACATCTTGTGCAAATACAGGTGCAGCAAGCAATACAGCAGCAGCAAGCAATATATGTTTCATTGTCGGGTTCAATTCAGGCTTGAAAAAAAGTATAGAAGAGGTACGGGCAAACAGCCGGTACAGATGCACCGGCTATTCAATTATTTAAGATTTGTACGGAGCATACTGGCATTTCACGGTTACTTCTATTTCCTGCGCAATTTTTGCCGAAGAAAAAGAAGGTACATCAATACCAAAATCGCTACGCTTTACCATAAACACCGCATTTACTGAAGGCACTCCTGCTTTGATGGTAATGGTGCCGGGCACAGAAATGTTTTTGGTCACTCCATGCATGGTCATGGCACCGCTCACGTCTACTTTATAAGTACCGTCCTTTTTAAAATCAACGGCTTTTGTATTGACGATGCTGCCTTTGAATTCTGCTTTCGGAAACTGATCGCTGTTCATATAGTTAGCATCGTTGAAGTGATCTTGCATAGATGCTTTGGGAAAACGAAAGCCTTTGATGAGCAACTGAAAACGAAACTCACCTTTTGCTCCATCTATAAATGAAACTACTTCGTTGTTTTCTGCTTTGATGTCTTCAATAGCGGTGTGAGAGAAGAAACTGACAGCACCTGTTTTGGTAAACCATACTTGAGCAAATAAGCTTTGTGCAGCCAGTACAATACTAGCAGTGAGCAATACTTTTTTCATGTGTTCTTATTTTTTGGAGTTGGTATGAAAGAATGGTGATTAGTTGTTGAGGGCTCCGGCATTTACCCAGGCTTTGATTACTGCTATTTCGCAGGCGGGCAGCTGTGCTGTACCTTGTGGCATGGGTTTAAAGCCAGCAGTATGTGCAATGGAGCCCACCAGTTTGCCATTGCCGGCTTGTATTTTCACCGCTGCATAGGTATCGAGTTTGATACCTGCACCGGCAGCCGCCGTACCGCCATGGCAGAGGTTGCATTTGCTATTGAGCAGGGGTAATACTTTAGCACTGAAAGTAGCACCGGTGGTATCGCAGGCAGTAGCAGGAGGATATACAATATCAGCCTTATCGTAGTAGCATGATGAAAAGGACAATACAGCCAAACCTATCATCAGCACCATTAAAAATTTATCCTTCATAAATACAAAATCGTTTAATTGTTGTGGGCTCCGGCATCCACCCATTTTTTAATAGTAGCCAGCTGGCAACTATTGAGCTTGTAGCCTTGAGGCATACCAGAAAAACCAGTGAGATAATTGATGGAACCCATGAGCCGACCGTTGGTAACAGCAGCTTTTACACCTGCATAGGTGGAGAAGTTGTAACCGCCACTGGCCAGTGCACTGCTGTGGCAACCAAGGCAGGCTGTATTGATAATAGGCACAATGGATTTGTTGTAAGTAACCAGGCTGGTATCGCATTGGGTTGTGTTGCAACCAGTGGTGTTTTTGGCCCCTTCATTTATCCATTTGGCCACCAGGTTTATTTGTGCTGTGGTAAAACCTGCATTGGGCGGAGGCGGCATTCTATCGCTGCCGCTTTTCAGCAGCACCTGATACAATTTGCTGCTACCAGCATTGCCTGCTTTAATACCTTTTTTTATAATGTTATTGTAGCTGTCGAGGATGTAGCCTTCTTCATGTGTGGCCGCATCATGACAACCAGAACGGGCACAACCTGAACTCAGCAAGGGTAAGATATCGGTTTCGAAACAAACGGCTCCATTGACACCAGAGCCAACAGTGCTGGTATCGCCTATACCACCCGTACCAATGGTAGACAAATAGGGGTCGTGTTTACAACTATACAGGGCCGATGCCAATAACAGGCAGGCCATCATGGTGCGCCAGTTTTTCATACTCAAGCGGGTTATTGTCAGATCAAAAAAAGACTACTTGTCCATGTAGCAGTCTATGACCACCACATCCATTAAAAAGCCTGTACAAATGCCCTTTACAGTTACGGTGCTACCTACTGTGGCGGATGATGGCTCTTTCATGGTACACTGTACCCCAAACATGGGGTCGCTGGTTTTGAGTGTGAGTACTTGTTGCTGTTGCTGATTGGTTTGCACCTGCGTTACTTCGCCGGTAACGGCAACTGCCTTATCCAGATAGTTGGCGTTGGCTTGGGTTTCGTTACTGCTGTAAGCGTCGAACAAAGCTTGGGCATGCACGGCAATGGCTGTCTCTTCTTTTACATCTCGCTGCGGCTTGTTCCAAATCAAATAGGCATAAACCATGCCAACGGTAAACAGTACTGCTGCCAGTATCAATATGGTGCTGATATATTTTTTCTTCATCATAATAGAGTGCTTTTCCGAATGATCCATTCGTTTTACCAACCATAGGTACGCATAGTTTGTACATATAGTTGCTGCTAAACTGCAAGAAATACCTGCTGCTACCTACATCAGTCCTCCGAAGCGGGAAAGCGGACTACCGAAACAGGAAAATTGGAACTTGAAAAATGTGGCGGTTTTGCCCAACCGGGAAAAAACGGGCCCGAACCGGCACTTACTGGCGTACAAAGTTTTCGACCGGCAGGCGGTTTTGCAGGCTGCGGGCCAGGGTCATTTCATCGGCGTATTCGAGTTCGCCGCCAAAGGCAATGCCCCTCGAAATAGCAGTGACTTTCACCGGCAGGTGAGCCAGTTTTTTCTGGATGAAATAAATACTCGTATCGCCCTGTATGTTGGGGTTGAGGGCAAAAATGATTTCGCTGACGTTGTTGTTGGTAGCCCGTTGTATCAACGTTTCAATATTCAGTTGATCGGGGCCAATGCCATCGAGTGGCGATATGACGCCGCCCAAAACGTGGTAGGTGCCGTTGTATTGCTGCGTGGCTTCTATGGCCATTACATCGCGGATGCTTTCTACCACACAAATCAACTCTTGCTTGCGGGCAGGCGTAGCGCAAATGTTGCACAGGGCATGGTCGCTTACATTGTGGCACTGCTGGCAAAACTGAATTTCCCGGCGCATTTTGCTGATGGTTTCGGCAAACATGTCTACCTGTGCGGGGTCGGTTTTCAGTAAATGCAATACCAGCCGCAGGGCTGTTTTTTTGCCAATACCCGGCAGCCTCGAAAACTCGGCCACTGCATTTTCTAATAAGGTAGATGAGAAATTCATGAATTGGGGCGCAAGATAAGTTGAATTGATAGCAAGTATTTAACCACAGAGGGAAAGGAGGCAGGCACAGAGGAACATGGAGGAATTTTTTGAACCACGAAGACGCAGCGTCCCGATAGCTATCGGGATGGCAGGGCATCCGTTCAACTATTGCAAACTGCAAATTGCAAACTGCAAACTCCTTGACCTTCACCTCGGCGTTTGGCCTTTCGCTTTCAGCTTTCAGCCTTGAGCTTACAGCTCAATATCAAACTCATTTTCCCAGCCGGCCTTGATGCTGAATTTTTGCTCAATGGCCAGCACTACTTCGGGTTGAATTTTTTTCCAGTAATCGCCGGTATCCCACTTGCCGTTTTGATTGGCGTCGTACAAAATACGGAGCACATACTCCCCGGGTTTAAACAGTTTAATGGATACTTTATTGCTGGTAAGCACCGTGGTATTTACAACTGCGTTGGCTTCTACCCACTGCAGCACAGGATGCAACGAAAGATCAAGATTGGTAAAATTCATTTTCAGCGAACCGTATTCCCGTTCGCTTTTGGTTTTGAACAGCACCGTATCGGTTTTTGTATTGATGTTGCCCAAGGTATCGGTTACAAACCCACGACCTATGCGCAAAAAGAAGTGTTCATCTTCTTTCCACGGGTATTTCAGTACCACCCGGTTTTCTGCAGTATCTAGCGTTAGGCGGTAGTTGGTTTTGGCTACGCCGTTGGTATCGGCCAATAGTAATTTGCTGCTATCAATACTGGCAATGGGTTTTGAAAACCGAAACTCCAAATTGGTCAACAAATCTTGTGGCGCATTTTCGTTGGCGGTTGTGGTTACCTGTACCAACTTATCTTCCTTCTTACGGTTGTTGTCATCTGTGGCAGCAGGGGTGGCTTTTTTCGGTACTTCTTTTTCTGCCTCAAAAGCCCGCAATGCTATGGGTGTAGTATTGGTGCCAGTTGTTACAAGGCTACCATGAAACGCAAACTTGATGCGGTTGCTGCTGTAGCGGCGCAGGCCTTCGTCTTTCAGTGCAAAAAGATAAAAGCTACCGGCTGGCAGTTGCTCAAACAAAAACTCACCTTTGCCATTGGGTTTAGTTACAAAGCGGGGCTTTATTTTGGCCACTGCCGAGTCATCCGGATCGGAGTGCAGCAGTATAGATAAGGTGCTGTCGGGCAAGCCCGTTTCTGCGTCCGTTACAATACCGCTCAGCTGCAAGCTGTCGATGTAACTGCCTGTGCTAAACACGTATTTAAAATTGCGCAGTGGATTTGATTCGTTTACATCTTTTATGGCATTGCCAAATTGGAAACTATACGTGGTGTTGGGTTGCAGGGTGTCTTTTATTTTGATGTACACATTGCGCAGCCGGCCATAAATGTCGGGCATACGTTCATATGGCGGGTTTACTATCAACTCTTGTTGCAGGTTATCGAGTTGCACGTATTCATCAAACTCAAGGGTAATATTTGTACCATCAAACCGGGTACTTTGGTTGATGGGGGTTGCTTTTATCAGCACAGGGGCCAGTGTATCTTTTGGCCCACCCGTAGGTGGTATAATATTGGCACAGCCAGGCACCAGTGTAGCCCACCAGGCAAGTGCCGGCAGCACCAGCAGCCATTTGTAATAAGAAAAAGCTTTGTTCATGCAGGTTGCAAACTTACAGGTGTACACAATGCCAAGGCTTGCAGCAAAGTGTGAAAATGTTTTACGGGCGTTAAATGACCCGTTTATTCTTCCGGGCGTTCAACATTCAGCATCGCTGGTTTGTATTGGTATTATGTCTAAAGTATACTCTCTGAAAACCGTGCAAAAAATGCCTATCTCGCTGGAGCAGGCATGGGATTTTTTTAGCAAACCCGACAACCTGAAAGACATTACGCCTTCCAACCTGGGCTTTGTCATTCGCAGCAAACACCATGGGGTGCGTATGTATCCGGGTCAGATTATTGAATATACCGTAAGCCCCGTGCTGGGCATACCGCTCTACTGGATGACCGAAATAACCCATGTGCAAGACCAACGTTTTTTTGTAGATGAGCAACGCTTTGGCCCTTACAGCCTGTGGCATCATCAGCATCATTTTACACCCATAGATGGTGGTGTAGAAATGACGGACATTGTACATTACAAGTTGCCGATGTGGGTGCTGGGCGATATAGCAAATGGCTTATTTGTAAAAGCACAGCTGCGGCAAATTTTTGCCCACCGTTTTCAAAAAACAACAGAACTGTTTGGCGATTGGCCCGGCCAGAAAATGGATGTGCAATTTTTTTAATACTGTTTTACACCAGGTTTAAGTGCTGCGATTGCACGGCTGTGCCGTAAAAAACAGATGCCTGCTCATCAAAGCTGCGGGTATCGTCGGTAGTGTAAAAGTGCCGCAGGGCATGCTTTGAAATACGCTGCTCCATCTGCGGATGCCGTTGTAAATAAGCCACCAGACTATTGGCCACAATATCGCCTTGTGCTACTATGCGGGTACCTGTTGGTGCATATTGTTGTATTTTTTTGTGCAGCAAAGGATAATGCGTACAAGCCAGCAGCAGTGTGTCTATTTCAGCATCTTGTGCCAACAGTTGCTGCAAATATTCTTGCACAAAAAAATCGGCACCATCACCGTTGTGTTCATTGTTTTCTACCAGTGGCACCCACATGGGGCATGCCTGCTGATACACTTGCAACTGTGGCCAAAACTTTTCGATTTCTATGGGGTACGAGTTGGACGTAACGGTACCCTTGGTACCGAGTATGCCCACTTTGCCTGTTTGCGAAAACTGACCGATGATTTCGGTGGTTGGTCTTATTACCCCGAGCACACGGTTGCCGGAGTCGGGCATTTTGGGTAAATCATGCTGCTGAATGGTACGCAGTGCTTTGGCACTGGCTGTGTTGCAGGCCAATATCACCAATGGACATCCTTGTGCAAAAAACCACTGTACGCACTGCAGCGTGTACTCATACACCGTATCGAAACTCCGCGGCCCGTAAGGGCTCCGGGCATTATCACCAAGGTACAGATAATCGTATTGCGGCAGTTGCTGCACAATACTTTTAAACACCGTAAGCCCGCCGAAGCCAGAATCGAAAACACCAATGGGAGAAATTGCCTGCATACCTGCTATTTACTGCGCCGTATGCGCCGACCAATAATGACCGGTACGCCACCAACGCACCACAAAGTAAAGCAATACACCCACCGGACCGAGCATGAATGTAAACACCAAACACAGCGACAATTGCCATCTTGAAATGGCATGCTGCTGCGCATTGCCCACCATCCACAAGCCAGCCAGCAAATCGAAGGCGAGGTAATGAATCCAACCGGTAAGTACAGCACCCGCCGAGCCTTGCAACGACTGCAAGCCCGCCAGCGTTTGAAAAGATTGCATATCGGTTGGGCTGAGGTTTTGATACAAGCAAACAACATACGTAATACACAATGCTGCTACTACACTGCCTGCCAGCACAGTAGTCGTTTCGGGCCGGCGATACATGAGCAGCAGGTACAGCCATGCCACAAGGGCCAGCAGGTTAACGACTTGATAAACCAATTCGTAATTCATGGAAGGATTGTTTACTTTGAACAAACAGCCAACAATAGTTCAGGTAAAGATAGGCGGCTGTCATTCATGCAAAATATTCAGCACATGGTTCTCCTTCGTATTCGCCAGGTTTTCTTTTTATTGGGTGTGATGGCCACGCTGGGTTGTGCAGCGCAGCGCAATAAAAAAAGTACTGCAGCAACTACACAAAGTGAAATCCGTTGGGGCAACTACCGCGGTTCATTTACGCAGTTTATACAACAGGCCATCCGGCAAAATGCGGTGGCTATTGTAGATAAAGATGTAACACCGCCCGAACCTGTAATCATTGAAGGCAACCTTACCTTGAAAGGCACTGGCGTTACTATTTACAATAAGCACAAGCAGCTGTTTGTGGTAGGTAGTGGTGTACATCATTTCAGTCATTTTACAGTGCAACAATCGCATGCAGAGGCAAGTGCCTTTTTATCGAACATTCAACCCAAACTGGTGTGGACGAATACACTGGATGATGTGCACATCAACGGTGGGCAGTACGGCTACAACAGCAGCCGCGGTGGCTTGTACGACGAAAAACAAGACAGCATTGTAGCATGGAGCGGCACCAATATTCTGAACAGCACGTTCAACATAAGAGGTATTGCTATTCAGGTATACTCACAAGATGGGCCATGCAAATATTTGCATATGCGCAATGTGCAAATGAGTACCTCAGAGTCGCACAATATTTATGCGCATCCCAATGTGAGCCTGCGGTTTGATAGTGTAGTGAGTGTAAAAGCGGGCAAGCTGGCCATGCACCATTTTAGTGGCGGCAATGAGCAGTTTTACTACACCGCCCGTTACTTAGAAATGAACAGGGTGTCTGCTCCAAGTGGGGGTGCATGGGAAATGATCAATCCAAAATCTGGCTATATCATTATCCGCAATAGCAACATGGGGCCGTATACTGCAGTGGGTGCAAACACTCCTTGGGTGTATGCTACCAACAGCACTTTTTACAATGCAGGTAATGGTGTAATGCTTACCGGAAAACTTGTTAATTGCTCGGGCAGTGTGTGGAGTGGCGGCAAGCAACCTTTGGTGATTGAAGGTGGTAACTATACAGAAATTAGTTTTAGGCCTGGCGGAACAATTAAAGCCAGTAAGGCTAACATAACATATTTGCTTCTGAGCGACAGAGGCAATGCTTTTGAAGGCGAATTTGACAACTGTAGTATTGGCGAAATTCAGGACAGCAATACCGACAAGGGAAAAATTGTACTGCGCAAAACAACGGTCAAAAACAACCGGTCATCCCGCCCAAAATTGTTTGTAGTGCAATAGCACTTACGTTACAAACCGGTAGCCCACCCCTTTGATAGTGAGTATTTCCAATGCAGGATCGTCTTTGAGATAGCTACGGATTTTGGTGATGTACACATCCAGATTACGGCTGTTGAAAATGCTGTCGTTTCCCCAAATGGCATTGAGCAAATCCCGTCGTTCGATGATGTGGTTGCGGTGCTCAAACAAGTACAACAGCAACTCACTTTCGCGGTACGATAGTTTACGTTCTTCCTGCTGAAAGTGTAATACCTGCCTGGGTTTGTTGAATTGATATTGACCAATGGCAATGGTATCTGCATCTGCTTTTTCCGTTTGCTGCTGTCCGGTTAGTTGCAGCAGGTTGTTGATGCGGGCTATCAGCTCTTCCATACTGAAAGGCTTGCGCAAATAATCGTTGCCCCCTTCGCCAAAACCTTTTACCACATCTTCGGTTTGTGTTTTAGCCGTTAAAAACAAAATGGGAACGGTGGCATTTTGCTGGCGTATTTCCCGTGCCAGCGTAAATCCGTCTTTGTTGGGTAGCATTACATCCAGCACACAAATAGCGGGTTGCGCTTTTTGAAAAGCCTGCATTACTTTGGCACCATCGTCTTCCATCACCACGGCAAAGCCGCGGCTCTCCAGTGTTTCTTTTACAATCTTGCCTAGAAACACTTCATCTTCTACGTATAAAATGGTTGGCATCATGGTATGAATTTACGCCGACTGCAGTTCAATCACAAAACAAGCTCCGTGTGGTTGCACCGGCTCTACCCGTATGCTGCCACCATGTTTTTTTATTACTTCGGCCACATAGCTCAGGCCAAGGCCATAGCCTTTAATGTTGTGCGTATCGCCATGCGGCACTCTGAAAAATTTATCGAACACTTTATCGCTGTACTCTGCAGGAATGCCTTGGCCTTTATCGCTTACACGTAGCTGCACACGGCCATCGGTTTGCGTTATGTGAATGTCGATAGAAGGACGATCGCCGCTGTATTTAAGCGCATTGTCCAGCAGGTTGTACAGCACACTTTGTAAGTGCAGAGCATCGGCTTTTACCCTTACTGCTGGTGCGGCATGCAACTCACATTGTGCATGTGCTTTTTCCAACTGCAGGCGCATACTGCTCACTACTTGTTGGGCCAGGCTGGTCAGGTCTACTGCTGTTTGTTGCAGTTCCATTTTGTCTTGCTCAAACATCGATACCCGCAGCACTTTATCTACCAGCAGGTTGAGGCGTTGCAATTCGCCGGCCGATATATCGAGGTATTCTTGTGTACGTTTCGGATCGTTGAGTGCATGAAAATTTTTCAATGCTTCTATGGCTACTCCTACGGTAGCAATCGGCGTTTTCAACTCATGCGTCATGTTGCTGATGAAATCATTTTTCAGCAGGGCCAGCCTTTGTTGTGATTTCAAGCTTTTGTACAAAAACAGAAATGCAGTAATGGTAATGCCGAGCATGGCCAGTGAAAAAAAGATAGGCCACATCATTTTGGGAATGACCATCCACACAGCGCCATCGAAACTGGCTGCCACAATACTCATGCCCGGTATAGACGGGCCACGACGCATGCCTGGCGATGGATCATTTTCCCGCTGTTGTTGTTCTTTGGCGGAAAGTATCCGAATGCTAAACGGAAAGGCTAGCTCATTTTCATCCAATGCTTTGGTATACGTTTTTTGCAAAGCTGGCAAGTCTTTGGCAGTACCAAAAAATGGCGCATACACAATCAGGGTCGACAGATCGTCGCGGTTTTCATTTCTACGCTCAGCATCCAAAGCTACCATGCGTACACTACCTGTACGACGGGCAGAATCGGCCGGTGGCGGTAAGTTGATGCTAACCTGAATTTGTCCGTCGTTCTTTTTACCCAATACAGTATCGGTAATGAAAATGGCTCGTCTTTCTTTGTTGCCAGAATCAGCAAACACAAATCTGCGTCGCGTTGAATCGTTCGACAAAAACTGCAGTTGTCTCCGCACCGAAGTTTCCCGCAGCACAATACCCAGCTCCCTGCGCAGACTCTGGTATTCGTCGCGGTAGGTTTTGCGTAGCCAATACCCCTGAAACAATACCAGCAGTACAATGCTGAGTACCATCAGCCAGCCGGCAGTGCGTATTTTTCTTTGTTGCGTCAATTGATAAAAGGTTAAGTCATTCAAATGTATTTCGCCCGGTTATCCTGCTGCACATTCCTTTAACCTAAATTAACTACGCACTCATCACTCTTAACCCGTTTGTGCGGAGCAGCCCTGTAGCTTTGGTAAAAATTGATTCTATGAAATGTAATTGGATAGGCATTGCCTTACTGGCTGTGTCGGTATCGGCCACAGCACAGGTAAAAGAAGGCACAGTGATTTATGAAAGAAAAATAAACATGCACAAACGCCTGCCACCAGAAGCCGAGCAAATGCGGGCCATGATACCCGAATTTCAGACCAGCAAAATGGAGCTGAGTTTTAACCCCACTCAATCGCTGTATAAAAATGTGGTAGAGCCAACCAACGAACTACCTACCGGCGATGGTGCAGGCGGTGGCATGCGTGGTGGTATGATGTTTCGCTTTGGCGGCGGCAACCCCAACGATGAAACTTTTCGCGACTACGATAAAGAACTGATTGTAGAAAGCCGTGAGCTGGGGCCAAAAAAGTATTTGATTGACGATACGCTGCGCCCCATGAAGTGGAAGCTGGAGCAAGATACCATGACCATTAACGGGTACCTGTGCTACAAAGCCACTACAGTAACCAGTGCCTTTGGCATGGGCGGTATGCGGCCCGCAGGTGCCGGGCAACAGCGCCCCGGTGGCGATAGTGCACAAGCCGGCAATCAGCAGCGCCGTTTCAACATACCTGCTGAGCAAAAAGTAGAAGCCTGGTTTACACAGGATATTGAAACCAGCGCCGGCCCCGATAACTACTTTGGCCTGCCCGGTTTAATATTGAAAGTAGTGGTAGATGAAGGTACCATTACCTACACGGCATTGAGTGTAAACACACAAGCCAAAGCAAATGTGAAAACACCCACTTCAGGTAAAAAAATAACCCGTCAGGAATACATGAAAATGATGCAACAGCAGTTTCAGGGCATGCGTCCTCCAGGCGGTGGTGGCGGCGGTCAGCGCATCATCATCAACCAATAAGTTGCTACATATTCACTGTATACAAAAACGGTCGCTCATGCAGAGCGACCGTTTTTTTTCAATACCTTTTTTGCTTATTAATCTCTGCTGCTGAAGCGGCTGAGCAAACGCAGGATTTCGAGGTACAACCATACCAGCGTTACTATCAAACCAAATGCACCGTACCACTCCATGTACTTGGGTGCACCGTGTGCAGCACCTTGCTCAATCATGTCAAAATCGAGGATGAGGTTCAGCGCAGCAATGGCCACCACAAACAGGCTAATGCCAATGCCCAGCATAGAGCTATCATGCATGAAGGCTACTTCTACTCCAAACATGCGAACTACCATTACAATAAGGTAGAAAATAGCGATACCGGCAGTAGCTGTAAAAATGATAGACCTGAAACGCTCTGTGGCTTTGATGATGCGGAAATTGTACAGTAAAAACATAGCCAGTGCAGTGCCCATGGTAAGGCCTACAGCGTTGGTAATAATGTTGGGCATGTTTTCTGAAAAAGCAAAATTGTACATGGCAGATATGGCGCCAATGAACAAGCCTTCCAGTATTGCGTATGCCGGTGCCAGGTATGGCGACCATTCTTTTTTAAACGTCATTACCAATGCCAATACCAAACCACCAATAGCACCCACCCACAAGTAAGTGTTTACGTTTTGCTGTTTGTAAAAGGCATTCCAGGTAAACAATGCGGCACCCAATAACAACAGCAGCATAAAGCCAAGCTTGTTCATAGTGCCACGGGCCGTCATGGCGCCACCACCGGAGCCGGCAATAGACAAGCCCTGAAAAGATTTTTCGCCCAAAGTGGGATTACCCGATTTGAATAGAGACATAATCACTTCAATTTTAAGACTGCTAAACTAATGGTTTTGTTGTTAAGCCGGCTGTAATGTACCCGAATGCCGGCGATAGCCCGGCATGCTTAAAACGCCAGCCGGAAACTGCCAAAAACCCCAAAGCGACTGGTGCGGCTTTGAGGCAAAGGTGTTGGTGCCACCCGCCACACCAAATCGAGGCGCAGCACTTTAAAAATATTGTCTACACCAGTGCCCACCTCTGCATAGGTTTTTCCTTTCAGCTCCTGAAAAGGATGGCCCTGCACAAAATTGAGCTGGCGGTTGGCATCGCTCAAACTGCCCCACAAAGTTTTGATGTTCCAAAACTGGCGCAGTTTCATTTTTCGGGTAAAGCCAATGTACTTAAACAAGCCGCTGCCAAAGTTTTGCTCAAAGCCCAACCCCGCATACTGATCGTTGATGTATTCAAAACGATTCATGAGGTTGAAGGCATATTTGTTGTAATAATAAATTTCATTGCCCGGTGCTACATCCAGCAGCATGTAGGGCAATGTGCCAAATACTTTGCCCACATACCCCGAGTATTCAATGGAGCCAAATGGTGCCACTTTATGAAAACCATTTACCCTGAAATTGAGTTTATGGTAATCGTAATTACTGTTGAGCACACCAGCCCAGCCTTTTGAATAACGGAGTTCGGCTATGGGATAATCGCTGCCCAGGCTGGTGCGCAGGTAATTGCCATTCAAAAACCGTTCGAGGTATGCAAAACGAACTGCTACCGTTGTTTCAAAATTGTTGAGTGCTTCGCCTTTGCCAGCTGTAAAATTACTTTTCAGCGGAATGTTTTTCAGCGGTTCATACTTGGTGCGGCGGGCTTCCAGTTTGAGCGACCAACCTTTTTCGTTGCTGGTAAAATATTCAATTTCCTGCCGCTCCACCTGCATAAACTTGATGGGAATATCGGGCTTGCGAATGGCCAGTGTAAAAATGTTGTCGAGGCTTACTTCATCGTAATAATTCTGTCCGTTGTCCAAATCATTCAGGTAAGATACATGCAGCATCTTCCGCGGATTTTTTTCGAAGAAATAATACATCTCCGCTTTGCCCTTGAGTTTTTTATCGCCAAAGCCGTAAGCCAGATAGCCGTGCAGATACATGTTTTTATTGAAGCCCGGCGTAGTGCCCAAATCAAAGCGGGTACGCAGGCCCTCCCAGGCATTCAGGCTTATCCAGTTGAACCACGGGCCTATTTCAAAATTGCCCAGTGGCTTGTAGCCGGTAGTAAGAAACGACACCGTATTATAGTACTGTTTGAAGATGGGCATTTGCTGCAGCGTATCAATCATTTTGTAAATGGCCTGCTCATTTTTGTTGAGCTCTTCGTGTCGGGCATCGGTCCAAAAGCCTTCGTTTTTGGCTTCCGAACCCGGCAATACAATTACCTGTTCGGGCAAGGTATTTTTGGCCAGCTGTTGCAGTACCGCATCATTATTTACCAGCACATTTCTGTATGTGGTGGTTTTGCGGCCCTTCATGCCGCTTTTGTTTTTGCCAATGGGATATATATCGGCAATGAATTTATCTTTCGATAAAAACCACACCGAATCATTGATAAGCCGGTAGTCCTGATAAATGCTCAGGTTCTCTATAAAGTTGACGGTAGAAGTTGCATCAATACGAAGTTGGATACGCTGCACGGCAAAGGTGGAATCGTGTATCCATGCATCGCCTTCAAAAGTGCTTTCGCCTTTGCGCTTTGGCGAAAACAGCCAGTGGTAATAGCGCCTGCCATTGAGCATCACCGTATCGGCTATACGGTAGTTGTAATACGCATCGCCATTATCACTCAGCGGGCTTACAAACTGCTTATCATACACCGGAATGAAGTTGTTGTACACGTTTACATTCTGGTACATGCTACCCAGTTGGCGGGTTACACTTTCATTGTCGATGCCGTTGGTTTTGCTGGCTTTTATTTCTTCTCTTCTGCGTTTGGGATTGCTGCTGTACCAATAATCGCTGATGGTTTCAGCCAGATAAATGGGCAAAAATGGCGGGCCGGCTTCGGTGGTATCTACATTATCGAGCACAAAGGCAAACGGCTTCAGCAGCTTCATTTCTTTGAGCTTGTCGGCATTTATCTTGTTGAGGTCGAGCTCTAGTTTATTGTGTACTTCGTAGCTAAAGTTGCTAAAGCGGCTTCGGTCGTTATAGGGTTTGCGCCGCACTACTTTTCGCCATAAAATAAGGCCCCAGTTCGCTTTGGTTTTTACCAGTACACCCGTTGCAATTTCCCGTTCCAGGTTCACCACCACTGGTTTGTTCAGGTTGAGGTCTGCAATGGCGAGTGACTTACGGTAGTAGCCTACATAGGTTACAAACAAAGAATCGGCTTGGTAGCCGGTAATGTCGATACTGAATGTACCCAACGAGTCGGTAACTGCGCCTTTGCGGGCAGGATGCACTTCGACTGATGCGAAGGGGATGGGCTCTTCATTGTGACTGTCTTTCACAATGCCGCGAATGAGTGTGGTTTGCGCTAAGGCTACTTGTGCAACGAATCCTCCACACAAAAGCAGCAGCAGCTTTGCGCCAAAAATTTTCATAGGGTGCAAAATTAACCGAATGGTGAAGCCGACTTGTAACCAAACACACGGGAAAGCCGCTTGTTTAGTCAAAGTTTTGAAAAAAATAGACCGCTATAGCAGCTGCAGTATTGCCACTGTACATTTGCAATCAATAAAATCACTGGATGTTCATCATGAAACTTGCCCGATTTGCCCGGCTTATTACCTGCATAGTTGTATTGCTTGCTGCAGTACAAGTGCAGGCACAATCAAAAAAACAACGCAAAGCCATTGCCGCCGCCAACACACAAATTGAAAATAACCTCAAAACTTTTGTAGGCATTTTAGCCAGCGATAGCCTGGAAGGCCGCCGCACCGGTACCACCGGCGAGGCAAAAGCAGTAGCATATATCGAAAACTACTACAAACAATTGGGCATAGCCGGCGCCAACAATGGCAGCTACCTACAGCCATTTGTAGTAGATGAGGGCAAAACGCCCAACGCCAGCCAGCTTCAGTTGGATGACCATGTGCTGAAAGCAGGCGTAGATTTTTTTCCGCTGCCATGGAGTGGCTTACAAAATATTGATGCAGAAAGTGCTGCCGCCCTGCAAGAAATTGGTAGCCCTTGGTGGTACGATTTGAAAGAAGACCTCGAAGCCAACAAAAACAATCCGCACTTACTGCCCGAGCAACTCATTAGAGACAAAGCCATAGCTGCTGCTAAAATTGGCGCTACCGCACTGCTGGTGTACAACACTGCTGCCGGCGAAGAAGTAATTAAATACAATGCTAAAGACCGCTCTGATGCCGCAGCCATTCCGGTGTTTTACATTCAAAAAGAGGCGGTGCATAAATACAAAATAGATACCGACGCTTCATTTCATGTAAAAGCAAAAGCTGTATTTACTCAGCAAAAAAGAAATGGCACCAATGTAGCTGCGTTCATCAACAACAATGCAGCACAAACCATTATACTGGGTGCACACCTCGATCACCTGGGGTATGGAGAAGATGCTAACAGCCGCCACACCGGCGATGCCGCTATACACAACGGTGCCGATGACAATGCCAGCGGTACGGCAGCCCTGATGGAAGTGGCCCGTTTGCTGAAAGAAAAACCTAATCAATCATTCAACTATTTGCTGCTGCACTTTAGTGGCGAAGAACTTGGCCTGTATGGAAGTAAATTTTATACCGAGCATCCGTTGGTCGATTTTAAGCAGGTGAATTACATGATAAACATGGACATGGTGGGCCGCCTCAACCCCGAAAGCAAAGTGCTCACCATTGGTGGTATTGGTACTTCGCCTGCCTGGTCATCCGTTTTAAAAATGAATGAGCAAACAGATTTCAGCATCAAGATAGACAGCAGCGGCACCGGCCCCAGCGATCATACTTCTTTCTATCGCAAAGATCTGCCTGTGCTGTTTTTCTTTACCGGATTGCATACCGATTACCATAAGCCCAGCGACGATGCGCATTTGATTAACTATAGTGGTATGCGCCATATTGTACAATACATCAGCCGCATCATTGATAATACACCAGTGGCAGAAAAACTGGCATTTACCAAAACCAAAGAACAACAAATGGGTGGTGGCCGTTTCAAGGTTTCTATCGGCATTATGCCCGACTATACTTTTAGTGGACAAGGAGTAAAAGCCGATGGCATTATAGATGGAAGACCGGCACAAAAAGCGGGTGTGCAAGCAGGTGATGTGATTATTCAGTTGGGTGAGCACCTCATTACCAGTGTAGAAACATACATGCAAGCCCTAAACCGTTTTGATAAAGGACAGCAAACCACGGTAACCATCAAGCGGGGCAGTGAGATTAAAGAGTTTGCCATTAGTTTTTAATACCTTTTCGCTGTGGCTAAGCTGATTTTAGATAACGACCAGGTTGCGGAAGACTTTTTCGAACACGCCCGGCTATTCGGCATTCAATGCCCCGTGTCGCCACATAAATTTGTGTGGCTCATCAACAATCATTTTGGCTACGACTTTCGACTTCAAACAGACACAGACATTACTGTAGATAAAAAAACTAAGAAATTCAATTTTCCACTTTACGAATACAACGAACAATTTTTGGCAGCGAGGCATTTTATCTATTCCAACAAATCGGACGGTGAGTATTTACTACCCGAATTGAAACACACCGATTTTTTATGGTTGGTAATCAATGAAAGCAACAACGCAGGATTTTTAGAATTGCTGGGAACTGAACTCCGAAAAGTAAATCAGGTACAATTGGTGACCTTGCTCAATAACGATAAGTTTAAAAACAAACTGCAACTGCTGCAATAACCTTTTCCCTCAACACACCAGCGTATGTGGCAAGAAACCAACCATCAACTCTACCGCAAATTTCAATTTGCCAACTTTAGTGAAGCCTTCGCCTTTATGACCCGTGTGGCTATTGAAGCAGAAAAAATGGATCATCATCCACTGTGGACCAATGTATGGAACACGGTAGAAATTTGGCTCAGCACCCACGATGCGGGCAATGTGGTAACGGATAAAGACCTTACGCTGGCAGCACGTATAGATGCGTTGCTGGCGTAATTATTTCCAACGATAGTAAAGATTGGTGCTGCCTCTAAACTGCAAAGCACCGTTGTAAAAATTGGCAAACGGAGAAGCCAGGTCTACAGCAAAAGGCTGCAGCCCCATGCTAATGCCGAACTTTTGTTTGATGATAGGAATCGTCATGTTGATTTCCGGAGCAAACAGGCAGCTGAAGGTTTTCAATTCCTTTTCGTATTCATTTTCCAACATGCGTAGTTCGGCTACTGTGGGTGCACCGCTACTGCCCGGCACACCAATGGGATCGGCATGGGTACGCTTGTGTATAGCAATACCCGGTGCCAGTAAGGCCCGCACATGAAATTGTATGGCCGTTTTCGGATTTTTATTGAGGTTAAAATCGTAAGCCAGCGGCATCGTTAATGCCAGCACGTTATTACTCACACTACTAATGCGAAAAGTATCGGGCAGCGGCCGACCACCAAACGGAATGATGAGTATGGATAAAAAAGCATCACCCAAATTGGAGCTGTTCATAGAAAAAGCATCGTAGCGCAAACCAAGCCCCGTGTACAAGCGGTGGCGGCTTCCATTGCTCCATTCAATCATCGCCGGCAAGTGCATAGAAAATGAGATGGTACCATTGCCCTGCCTTCTGTCGAAGATGAGTTTGTTGTTGGTTTCGTAGGCGTGAATACCAATAGATGGTGCAAAGGCGGCTTCAATACCTACGGGTTTCCATTGTGCCCATGTAAATGAAGCAGCACAAAAAACCATCGTAACAATCAACAAACCTTTCTTCATCATAGCCATTCATTTTATGGTTGTACAACTATTCGTTTTTCACCTGCAGCAGTAAGCTCACCTATGGGTTGCAACACTGCAGCAGCTAAGCCGTTTGCAGTTAATACTTCCTGCACTTGTGCTACCGCATCGGGTGCTACTGCTATCAGCAAGCCACCATTGGTTTGCGGATCGGGCAGCAGCTTGAATGCCTCCATCACATTTACACCGGGTTCAAATTTTACCTGTGTGCTGTAGGCATTCCAGTTGCGATAGGTAGCATCGGGCACTGCATTTTGCTGCAGGTAAGCAGCCACGCCTTCCAATACTGACAGCTGTTGGTACTGTATCGTTGCACCAAGGTGGCTGCCTTCACACATTTCTATCAAATGGCCCAGCAATCCAAAGCCCGTTACATCGGTCATAGCATGTACTGCGTCTATTTTTCCCAAAGCCATCCCTGCCTGGTTGAGTTCGGTAATGGTTTGCAGCAGCAAGTCATAATGTGCTGGTTGCAACAAGCCCCGCTTTTGCGCTGTAGATAAAATGCCAATGCCCAAGGGTTTGGTGAGCAACAATACATCGCCTTCTTGCGCCTTGTTGTTTTGCTTGATGTTGGCCTTTGCTACAAGTCCGTTTACAGCAAGACCAAAAAATGGTTCGGGGCTGTCAATGCTGTGGCCACCGGCCAAGGGTATACCCGCCGCTTCGCAAACAGCACGGCCACCTTCGAGTACTTGAGCTGCCATGGCCGCAGGTAGTTTTTGCGTGGGCCAACCCAATACCGCAATGGCCATCAACGGCTTGCCGCCCATGGCATACACATCGCTGATGGCGTTGGCTGCAGCAATGCGGCCAAAGTCGAATGCATCGTCTACAATGGGCATAAAAAAATCGGTGGTGCTAATGAGGCAATCGCCATTGCCAAGGTCGTACACAGCTGCATCGTCTTTGCTGCTATTGCCTACCAGCAAATTCGGAAATGTAGTAGTAGCCGTATTGCTTTGCAACATTTCTTCCAGCACAGCAGGTGCTATTTTGCAGCCGCAGCCTGCGCCGCTGGCAAAGGCCGTAAGTTTGATTGCTTCATGTTCACTCATGGTAACCGATTTTATGACGCAAAGAAAAAGAGGCCGAAGCCTCTTTTTACATGATTGGTGTTATTTATAATTCCGATGCGGAAAGCCCTGAATTGATTTTCACTTCTGTGATGCTGATGTCTTGTTTCATTACACCAAGGTCAATCACAATTTGTACCGGAATTTTTACGCCGTTGTACTCCTTGTACTCTTTGTAAAATGTAATTACATTAAGCTTACCCATGGGGCCGCCATCCTGCTGGCGAACATCCTTCAATTTCAATCCTGTTTGTACATCGTAAAACGCATGGAAACTGGCACCTTCAGGTGTTACTATTTCAATGTCGTAAGCATCTTTGCCATCTACTGATTCAATGCCTTTGAGGTTCAGTTTTACCGCGGTGTTGCTCAGGTAGTAACGTTCTTCGTACATCGCGGCTTTAGCATCCAGCTGTGCTTTTCCATCGGCACCTACATCTTGTTTGGCGCCCTGCATAGCCACCGTATATTCTGTGCCGTTTTTGCTTTGCTTCATCAGTTCCATGGGGCCCATTTTTACAGCTGCACTGTAACCACCGGGCATTACATGCTTTTGTTCGTACTGCATAGCTTGTCCCATAATTGATACACTACCTATGAGAGTGGCATCTTTAATAGCAGCAATGGCTGTTTCGCCGCCGTAAGCTTCAATGGCTTTTTGTAAAACACTGGTAGCAGTTACGTTTGCGTCCACTTTCTTTTCAGTAGGTGGGGCTACTTCGTTGCCATTGATGTCGAAGAATTTCACTTCGCCATACTTGCTCAGGCCTGCAGCAATCTCTTTTGCGTTACCTACTATGGTAATCACCAAATTGTTTACAGGCACATACTTATTGGCCATAGCCTGCACATTGGCCGGTGTAACGGCGTTGAGCTTGGTGAGGTAAGTACGGTAGTAATCTTTGGGCAAATTATAGCGGGCTACGTTCAATGCAAAGCTGGCTACTGTGCCAGCATTTTCGAGGCTGCGGGCAAAGCCACCGCTCATGTAGTTTTTCAAGGCGGTCACTTCACTATCGCTGGCTGCTTCGTTGCGTATGCGGTTGAACTCATACAAAAACTGACCAACGGCGCTGTCCGTTTTTTCGTTGCGTACCGAAGCACTGGCACGGAAACTACCCACCAGTCGGTCGGTGCTTACACCACCACCGGCACCGTAAGTGAAGGCATATTTCTCCCGCAAGTTTTGGTTGAGGCGGCTGCTAAAACCACCACCCAATACATTGCCCATTACACTGGTAGGAATAGCATCGGGTGTACCGGGCTGTAGGTTTACCGGTGAGCTGATGCTGATAACGCTTTGCACCGAACTTGGCCGGTCTACCACAGCAATCAAGGTTTTAGCAGGCTGCTTTACTTCGGCATATTGTTTTTTTGGTACGTCGCCACGGGTCCAGCTGCCAAAGTGTTCGGTGGCCAGCTTCATGGCTTCGTTGGTAGTAATATCACCTACAAAAATGAGGTACGCAATATTGGGCTTCCAATAAGTGCTGTGGTAGTTTTTAATGTCGGCAACGGTTACATTTTTTACGGTTTGTTCTGTTTCAAACTCGCCGTAAGGATGGCTCTTGCCATACACCAGCATGCCACTTACGTTGCCGGCAATGCTGTTTGGGTCGTCTTTGGCTTGAGCCAAACCACTCAGTGTTTGGGTACGAATTTTTTCGAGCTCAGTATTGCTAAATGCCGGGCGTAATGCCACATCGGCCATTAGCTGCAATAGTTTGGGAAAATTGCCTTTGAGTGATGAAGCAGATACAGAAGTGGCACTGGCACCCAGTTCGCCGCCCAAAAAGTCAACACTTTCATCGAGGGTGGCTTTGTCCATTTTGCTGGTACCGCGGCGCATCAGCGAACCGGCCATACTGAGCATCCCTGCTTTATCACCTTCTACCAGCGGGTCGCGGTCGATGGTGAGGGTGGCAGAAACCTGTGGCAGTTTGGTATTGGTAACTACAAAAACTTTAAGGCCATTGGGCAACGTGAAGCTGGCCGGATCGCCAATATTGATAACCGGTGCAGGACCGGGCTTGGGTGCTTTGGTACGGTCGATGGTTTGTGCTTGCAGGAGCATGGTGCTACATAAAGCTATGCACGATAGAAAAGTATATTTCATGATTGAGGTTCAATTAAAGTATAGAAAGAAAACAAAGTCAACACAAATAGATTACGGCTTTGGATTGGTGCTACCCTGCTGTGATTTTGGTACATAGTACAATACCACACGGTTGTCTTTTACCAAATACTTTTTGGCCACATTGCGCAGGTCTTCCCGTGTTACTTTGCGGTAGCGTTCTATTTCTGTATTGATGAGGTTGGCATCGCCAAAATACACTTCGTAGTTGGCCAGGCTTTCGGCAATACCAGCTACCGATGAATTCTGCCGGATGAAATTGCTCTCTATCTGATTGCGTACTTTTTCAAACTCCCGTTCGTCTACCAAATTGGTTTGTACTTCTGCCACCAGTGAGTCGATGGATTGCTCCACCACTTCGGGCTTCACACCCATATTGGTAATGGCAAAGTTGATGAAGAGGCCAGCATCTTCCAGAAAGAAAGGGAAGGCGCCTGCCGCTACGGCTTCTTCTTTTTCATCTACCAATACTTTGTTCATGCGGCTGCTTTCGCCACCGCTCAGCAAGGTGCTCAGCACATTAAAAGCATAGTACTCATCGGAGCCCTGCTTGGGAGCACGGTAACCCTGAATAACAGCAGGCAGTTGAATATTATCCTGAATCACATCCCGCACTTCTTTGGCCAGTGGTGGCTCTTGTACTTTGGGGCGGGGCACTTCGGCGCCACGGGGTATGGGGCCAAAGTATTGCTCGATTTTCTTTTTGGTGCTGGCTACATCAAAATCGCCGGCAATGCTCAGCACAGCATTGTTGGGCACATAAAAGCGTTTGTAAAAAGATACGAACTCATTGAGCTTGGCCGCTTCCAAATGGTCCATACTACCAATAGGTTGCCAGCGGTAGGGATGTTTGGTAAAGGCCCGCTTAAACAGGTTTTCTACCATGGTGCCGTAAGGCTGGTTGTCAATGCGCTGGCGTTTTTCTTCTTTCACCACCTGGCGCTGTGTTTCCACACCCTTATCAGTGATTTCGGCATGCAGCAGGCGTTCGCTTTCGAGCCACAGGCCAAGGTCGAGCTGGTTGCTGGGTAGCAGGTCGTAGTAAAAAGTGCGGTCCTGGCTGGTGTTGGCATTGTTGTCGCCACCGGCATTGGTAATGTATTTATCAAAGTCGCCACGCTTCAGGTTTTTGCTGCCTTCAAACAACAGGTGCTCGAAGAAATGCGCAAAGCCGGTACGGGCTGTGTCTTCATTTTTAGAACCCACATGGTACAATACCGATACCACCACCACGGGTACCGATTTATCCTGATGCAAAATCACTTTCAGGCCATTGGGTAGGGTGTATTTTTCAAAAGCTATATTGGGCGCCTGGCCAATGGCCA
>JADLHL010000112.1 GCA_020848815.1 Chitinophagaceae bacterium
ACGCCGGAGCCGGGCCGACATACCATTATTCCTGCTGCCACGGCCGGTTTAGATCCTTTTGGCAACTTCCCCATGCGTAGCCCCAATGGCAGCGATTATTGTGTAATGCTTGGCAACAACACTGGCGGCGGACAAGGCGAAGCCATTTCGTATGAGTTTACTATTCCGGCTAACAGAAATACTTATAGTTTGCTGTATTACTATGCCGTGGTGTTTGAAGGCCCCAACCACGAAGAGCAACAGCAACCCCGCATGGAGATTGAAGTGCAAAACATCACCAAAGGCTCCAGAGTAGAATGTGCATCATTTGCTTTTATTCCATTTGGCACCACGCTGCCAGGCTTCTTCGAATCGCCGGTGGCGCAGAGCACCGCTCCGGTCTATTGCAAAGACTGGACACCGGTTACCATCAATCTCGATGGCAATGCCGGCAGTACCATTCGCCTTACTTTCCGCACCGGCGATTGTACATTTCGCAGGCATTTTGGCTACGCCTATATCGATGTGGCTTCCGATTGCAGTGGCGAGTTTACGGGAGCATCCTTTTGTGCGAAAGATCCTGAAGTAACCGTGTCTGCTCCATTCGGTTTTAAAACCTACACCTGGTTCAATGCCGACATGACACGGCAAATTGGTACCGGCCAATCCATTACGCTACGGCCACCACCACCGCCTGGCACGGTATTGCAGGTGCGCCTCGAACCCTTTGAAGGCTTCGGTTGTCCGCAAACACTCACGGCCAGGTTGGAAGACAACCTGAATTTTGCTGCAGTAGCCGGCCCCGATACTTTATCCTGCAATCTTGCACCCGTACGCTTGGGCGAACCTGCCCGGCCTGGCTTACTGTATCAATGGAATCCACCTGATGGATTATCAAACCCGGCAGCATCAAATCCGATTGCAACACCCGGTGTTACCACCAACTACATGCTTACTGTACGCAGCCCCGGAGGTGGCTGTATCAGTACAGATACCGTAACAGTAACGGCCAGCAATCTGGGCAATAGCTTACAGGTGCTGGGCAAGCCACAATATTGCATTGGCAGTGGCGATAGCGCCGTGCTGGAGGTGAACAATGCATTGCAAATACAATGGTATAAAAATGGCGTTGTGCTGCTGGGAGAAAATACCCAACGATACAAGCCAACTACTTCAGGTTTGTATCGGGCATTTTTGCAAGATGAGTTTGGCTGCAGTGCTACCACCCCCGATGAGGTAATTGATATTGCCAGCATTCCCAAGGCAGCATTTGCTGTGGCCAATGCTGCGCAATGTTTAATAGGTAACCAGTTTGTATTTACGAACAATAGTAGCAATGCCGTAGGTGCCATGCGCTACCGTTGGGACTATGGCAATGCAGCAACGGCTACTACAACCAATGTGAGCTACAGCTATCCTGCAGCAGGTACTTATCAGGTAAAGCTGGTGGTGAATAGTAATGATGTATGTGCTGATAGTACAGTAGCTACGGTGCAGGTGTATCCCAATCCTGTGCCGCAATTTGATGCTGTTACTACTTGCATTGGCTTACCATTTGTACCAATCAATCAAACCAATGAAAATATTGGTTCGCCCATTACGTACAGCTGGCGCTATGGCAATGTGCAAGAGTCAGACAAGCGTACGCCAGATGCCAAGGTGTTTGCCAATAGTGGTACATATAGCATTACATTATCTGTAAGTAGTGCACAATGCCCCACGCCGGTACAATCGCTTACTAAAAATTTAGTTGTAGAAAGGCCTGCTACACCACAACGCTACACAGCAGCATTTGCTATACGCAATGTGCCACTGCAATTGGATGCCCGCAACATTGGTGTAAGTGCTCAATGGCTGCCGGCGTTGATGCTCAACAATACCAATATTTACAAACCCATTTTTACCGGTGCGGCCGATCAGGATTATACCATTGTACTCACCACTATTGGTGGTTGTAAAACCGTAGATACTATGTTGGTACAAATTGTGCCACAGGCCAATATTGAAGTACCCAATGCCTTTACCCCCAATGCTGATGGCCGCAATGATTTTTTGCGTCCCGTGCCTATGGGCGTTGCAAGTATTAAATACTTTCGTATTTACAGTCGCTGGGGTGAGTTGCTGTTCGAAACACAAAACAGTAAACCTGGTTGGGATGGCACTCACAGGGGGCAGCCAATGCCTGCACAAACGGTAGTGTGGATGGTAGAAGGCGTGGGCCTCGATGGAAAAATAATTACTAAAAAAGGAACGAGTGTGTTGATTCGATAGTCACGAACACAAGCTTCCACTACTCAATTTTTTAAATGGGTACAGGCAAATGGTTCCTTAAGCTTTTGTACAGCCCGTATGTATGTACGTATACAGTAAGGTTAAACAGAAATGGCTGCTAACCACTGCTGACTTTTTTTCATTTACGTTTCCACATTTACCAACACAAATGTGTGTAGAAATAGCCTTTGCCGCTTGACATCACAAGGCAAAACGTATTATTATTGAAGTTCATTTAAAGAATCCTGGAAATGAGAAAACACGCTTTCCTGCCTCTATGGGCACTGCTATTGAGTACCGGTTCGGTAGTAGCACAGTCATCTATTGGTATCGGCACCAATTCACCCAATGCCAAAGCAGCCCTTCATGTGGATGCAGCTAATGCAGACAAAGGTTTTATGATGCCCAGACTGACCACGGCGCAACGCAACGCTATGTCGGCCGGCATGACTGCAAGCGATATAGGTTTGCTGGTATACGACCGCGATGTAAAAGCGATATTTAGCTGGAATGGAACCGCCTGGCAAAATGCCGGTAGCCTCAGTTTGCCGTTTTATGATAGTTCGCTGGTGGCCTTAAATGCAAGGGCACCATTTCAAATTATTAAAAATTCTACCGGGCTCGATGGCAGCCACTTAGTGTACCTCAAAAACATGAACCCTCTGTTTATGGGCTCTGCTTTTATGGCCGAAACCAATTCTACGGTTTCACCTGGTTCGGCTATTTACGGGTTACAAACCGGTACCGGCGATGTAGCAGGTGCTTTCAGAATTAGCAATACTGGTAGTGCCGTGAGTGCCTTGTATGGCGAAACAAATGGTAGTGGCAGTGGTGTTACGGGTTACGCCATTGGCACAGGCAACTCGGTACGGGGCGTAAAAACTGCGGGTTTATCGGGTAATACAATTTTGGGATTACATCAGGGCAGCAGTGGCCATGCGGGGCTTTTTCAGTTGACTGATGTAAACAACAGTTCTGCTGCGGTACGCATAGAAACCGTAGGGGCCAGTCAGGCGTTGGAAATAAACAGCACGGGAACAGCAGCGGCGATAAACGTTACCAAACCTGCGGCCAGCACCGGTCAAGGTATTTATATCGACCACCAGGGAAATAGCGGGCCCGTGGCTCAATTCATCCGCTCAAATCCTAATGCCAATGGTGCCGCGATAATTGGATATAACAACAGTAATAATTCCATTTCGCCTGCCGTGTACGGCTTTCACGAGGGCACAGGCGACGCAGCCATAGTAGGCCGCATTAATAATGTGAACAATGCATTTTCGGCGGTATATGCTGAAACCAATGGTACTGGTTCATCATTTTTTACCAATCAGTTGGGTACCGGAAGAGCTGCGCAAATTCAAATTACCAATGCGGCAAATGCTGCCATTGCTACCCGTAGTTTCACCAGTGGTACTGGCAAGGCTGGTTTATTTACCATCAGCAATGCTGCCAATACCGATACAGCTTTTATGGCCGAAACAAATGGTACCGGTGTGGCTATTGCGGCAGTGCAACGGGGTAGTGCAGGTGCTGCTGGCTCCTTTCAAATTACCAATGCAGCCAACAATGCATCGGCTGTTCGGGTGTCAACAGTTTCTAACGGTATAGGTATTGATGTAACAAGTGCCGGAACAGCACAGGGTATCAATATCACCAAGCCTGCCGGCAGTTCAGGCCAAGGCATTTATATCGACCACCTGGGTACATCTGGGCCGGTAGCACAATTCAGAAGAAATAATGCGAGTGGACAGGGTGCTGCTATCATTGGCTACACCAACAGTAACAGCAGCCAAAGCCCTGCTATTTATGGCAACCATGATGGCACAGGTGATGCAGCAATTGTAGCCAGAATTAATAATGCCGGAAACCCGTGGGCCGCCATGTACGCTGAAACAAACGGTACCGGACCTTCGGTATATGGTTGGCAGTCAGGCACCGGCAGAGCCATGCAGGCGGCCATCAACAATGCCGCCAATACGAATATTGCTTTGATAAGCTCAACCAACGGTTTAGGCAAAGCTGGTTTGTTTGTGGCTACATCTGCTTCCAATGCCGATACTGCATTGTACACCGCCAACACGGGTAGCGGACCAGCTTTTGCCGCCGTGCAGCGTGGTACTGGCATTGGTGCAGTTTTTACCAACAATAATGTGAATGCAGGAACTGCGTTGCGGGTGGTAAACAATAGCAACGCTGCTGGCGCCTATGCAGTGCAAGTGCAGCAAACCGGTAGCAGCAGCGATGATGCGCTGCTGGTAACAAAGAGTGGAGGTAATGGCAGTGCTGGTAATTTTCAGAATACAAATGCGGCCAATGATTTGACAACATTGTTTTCAATGACAAATGCACCAGGCGGTACTGCATTGGGTGGCCTAAACTCTGCCAATGGTTATGCCCTGTCATTGTTTTCCGGTGGGGCAAGAGTAAGCACCACAACCATTTCTTCTGGTACCAGCATTACCAACAGGAGTGTTGGTTATTTGATTACAGGTGGTGGTCCGGCATTTACGCTTGGGTTTATTTTAGATGATGGAGGATTCTTTTATTTCTTCAATCAAACGGCTGGTACCATTACGGTAAATGGCATTTCTATTGCTGCCAATACAGGTAAAACCTGCATCATTCTTGGTGGCGTTTTAAGAGCCATGTAGTATTTACTTTACATTGATATTGCACAAGAGCCTGTTGTACAAAGTTTACAACAGGCTCTAGCTTTTTGGGCCACTTGTATGCTGCCCAATCATTGGGTGGGCCAACCGAAACGAAGAAGCGGCTGAAAATTTTATCGCCAGCTATCAGCCCCTTTCTTCGTAAAACGAAAAGGCTTGCCATTAGCAAATTGTACCTTTGCCCACTAAATTTTTATGTATGGAATCTTTACAAAATAAAGTGGCGTTGGTAACGGGTGCCAGCAAAGGAATTGGAAAAGCCATTGCAGTGGCGTTGGCGGCAGAAGGAGCTCATGTAGGTTTGATAGCCCGTGGTGAAGCAGATTTGAAAAAACTAGCAGCAGAGATTAGTGCCACAGGTGTACAAGTAGCGTATGCAACTGCCGACATGAGTGACCGTGCTGCAGTAGAAGCTGCTGTGCAAAGCATTAGTGCTGCGTTGGGTAACATCAACATCCTCATCAACAATGCGGGTACCGGTAAGTTTGGTAAGTTTTTGGAACTGCAGCCGGAAGAATGGGAGCAACAAATCAAAGTGAATCTGTTTGGTGTGTATTACTGTACCAGAGCGGTGCTTCCGCAAATGATTGAAAAGCAAGCTGGCGATATCATCAATATATCATCCACTGCTGGCAAGAACGGTGCAGCAGTCACCAGTGCCTACAGTGCTTCTAAATTTGGTGTGTTTGGCTTGTCGGAAAGTTTGATGCAGGAAGTAAGAAAGCAAAATATTCGGGTAACAACTCTTGCGCCAAGTACCATTGTAACAGATTTGGCATACAGTGCCAATCTTATTACAGGTGATGCAGAAAGAGTAATGCATCCGGAAGACTTTGCGGAGCTGGTGATTGCACAGTTGAAACTTAACCGCAGAATGCTGGTAAAAGAAACCACTGTGTTTTCTACCAATCCATAAGCAACTATCACGAGCAGGTATTGCTGCAGAAAAAATAGTTGCGCAAAAATTTGGATGGAATGTGAATCAATACACAACTTTGCGCATCAATTAAAAATAAAAGAACACGTCAAGTGCTACAACAATTCAATCATATCAACGCTGACAGCCCTTTGTACATAAGGGTTTGCGGGATGTTATCATATTTCAGGTAAGCGCTGCCTGAGTAGGAGAACCCCGCAACATGCGGGGTTTTTTTATGGCTTTATTGTAGCAAAAAAAGAATGCCTATGCGATACCAGCAATCAGTGCATAACAGCAAGCAAGTGACGCTTTGTATACTACAGTGGCTATTGCTTACATCATTCATCATCACCTCCACGTGGTAATGCGGTAAAGGTTTGCCCATACCCAACGCCCCGTGGATATTCATCACCACGGGGCGTTTGCTTTTGCAGCGGTCTGTACAAAAGCAGGAGGAATCTATGCTTCAATTTTTGTGGCGAAGAAGGATTAGTACACTGTCCTCTTTGTTGAGCCAACAGTATCTCGATAGCCGGGCTGTATTCATGTACCTGTACAATGATTTGCCCAGTGTGGCGGTGATCACCCAACTTAATGGTGGCGACGCTTTCAGCATGCTGAAAGAGGTAGAAAACTGGAACATACAACGGGTGTGGCAGCACAGCCATTTTGATGCCGATGCCAAAGAGTTGTGTTTCAACATCACCTTAATTAAGTTGTTTGACAAGCGGATGATTGAGATTGGCCCTAACTATGTAGAGTTGCTGTACAGCCCGCAACATCAGGCATGGGCAAAGCAATTGCTGGAAAATCTGGCTGCTATGCAACAACCCGCTACTGAGATGCCGATTGCCTTGGCTCAACCTGTAACCGTGTTGGGTTTTGCCCGACGTTTTCAAGAAAACTAACGCTGGAGGCAATGGCTTTCAGCGTTGGTTACCGCTTCGGCGGAAACAGTCTTTAACTTTAAACTTATTATATGAAATCAAACATCATAACAGCCAAATCATTGCGGGCCATGGGTTTTCCTGAGAGCCCTGTGATTCCTGTAGTAATGGAGGCAGTAAAAAAACATTTCAAACATACTGCGCCAGCCGACATTGAGGCACAATTGAAAGCCTTGTTGGAAGCACCAGAAAACTTTTATAACGATGCTGTATTTGCGACAGCTGCACAGAAGTTGAAACCACCCGTAGAAGACACTGCTACTGGTGGCGATATCAGCCTGAACAGTACCGGTAGTTCATTTGCTATTTACGGTGCCAGTGGTATTGAGCCAGGAGCGATGCATCAGATGTATACAGCGGCTAAGTTGCCCGTGGCAGTTGCCGGTGCATTGATGCCTGATGCGCATCAGGGATATGGGTTGCCGATAGGTGGCGTATTAGCCACTAACAACGCAGTGATACCTTACGGTGTTGGTGTTGACATCGGTTGCAGAATGTGCCTGAGTATTTTTGATATTGTACCAACTGAATTGGTACAGCGGGAAAATTTCTTTACCCGTGAATTGCTGGAGGCAACCTTGTTTGGCAGCGGGGCGCAGTTTAAGCAGCCTGCCAACCATGCCGTGATGGATAGCGATGTATTTGATGCATTGCCATTGCTGAAAAGCCTGAAGGACAGGGCTTGGCGGCAGTTGGGAAGTAGCGGTAGTGGCAACCACTTTGCTGAGTTTGGCGCTGTGCACATTACTGACGCAGATGGGTTGCCCGGCGTATCTTCCGGAACGTATATCGGATTGCTGACACACAGCGGCTCGAGAGCTTTAGGGGCCAACATTGCTGCACATTATACCAAACTGGCCAAGCAACAGCGGCGGTTGCCCGGAGAAGCAGCCAACCTGGCTTGGCTGACACTGGATGAAGAAGCTGGTATCGAATACTGGATGGCCATGAATTTAGCTGGCGATTATGCATCGGCTTGTCACCACATCATTCATGCCAAAGTAGCAAAGCAGTTGGGCCGCAAGCCCTTAACCATGGTAGAAAATCACCACAATTTTGCGTGGAAAGAAACGTGGAACGGGCAAGAAGTGATTGTGCACAGAAAGGGGGCTACACCTGCAGCCGCTGGTGTGTTGGGCATCATTCCAGGCAGCATGACCGCTCCCGGTTTTATAGTGAAAGGCCGGGGAGAAATGGCGTCTGTCAATTCTGCTTCGCATGGGGCAGGCCGACTGATGAGCCGCAGTAAAGCCATGCAAAACATTACTCACGAAGCCATGAAAGCCGAGCTGAAAAAGCATGGTGTGAAGTTGCTGGGTGGTGATTTGGATGAAGCGCCATTTGCTTACAAAGACATCCATACCGTAATGCAGGAGCAAACATCTTTGGTAGACATTATCGGTTCATTTCAACCTAAGATTGTGCAAATGTGTGGCGATGCACAAAGAGGTTGGAGAAGAGGCCCGAGAGAAAAGTGGCACAATGATTTTGTAGAAGGCGAATAAATCAATCCCGGACAAATGGTCCGGGATTTTGCATACTTCTATGATCGTTGCTTTCTTTTTTACCACCAAACACTGGCAGATAGCAGCCAGCTAAACGTTGAAGTTGCTGAAACGCCATTGTATAAAGCGGTGCCGTTTGCAAGTTGAATGTATCGCCACTCGCTGCGCAGCATGCCCCATTTTACAGGTAGAAAATCAACGTTTAGCGATGCGCCGGTGGCTTTAAAATGATTGGGTAAATATTGATTGACAATTACTCCCTCTGGATCGCTGTAATACTCTGCCCGGCCAGCTATTGCCCACTGAGTACTTGGTTTGTGCTGAGCTACCAATGCAGTACCCCACCATTGTTGTTGCTGTTGCGTACCTATATCAAACATGTAAGCAAACCGCCATTTTGATGTGGCCGTATAGTTGGCATACAGGTTGTGAAACCATCGTAGTTGTTTCGGTTGGCTGCTGTTTTGTTCGTTGCCAATAAAAGTAGAAGAATTGATAAGCCAGTTTTCATTTGGGAGAAACTGTAATTGCGTTCCATAGGCAAGGCTTCGATTGTTATTACTGATGCGTTGCCAGCCATTGAGCAGCAATACCGATGCTGTCCATTTTGGATGAAAGGCTACATTAAGCTTTGCACCGGTTTCGTAATAGGGCGAGTTTTCTGCTATAAAACTTCTGCTCAGCGTTAAGGCATCTTTGCTGATAGCTGATTCTAATCCGATATGTGATGGAAGTATGCCTGCTTCCAGGGAAATTGCAGAAGAAAACTTCCAACCAATATTGGCTTCATAAACATGCCTGAGTAGAGCCGGCTCTGAAGCCAGATTATAACGGGCATAATCACCTGCCATCAATCCAACATTTACCTGCAACTGCTTGCCTTTGTAGCTGACTTTGGCCATGGCCAAATTGATACCCGGAGTGTATTGCTGTTTGTGATTGTATAAAAAATCGGGTCTGTCAAATGGCTTTTGCTGCGGAAAAGTAGTGTGAAAGTAAACATCTGCAAATGCACTGAAATGAAATGAATGGTTCTTTATACTATCCTGTCCAAATGCATGCGATACAGCCAACAAAAACAATGCTGATAGGGCAACATATTTCATGTTGGTAAAGGTAATTGCACTCGTTCAGTTTCAAGTGAAGTCATTTACAGCCGACTAACCAGAACCATCCTATACTGTCTGCTTTCGTTAATTATGGTTAATACATCGGCCGCTACCAATGGAATGTGCTCATTCAGGCGTCACTTTGTACGTGAATGAATAAACAAGTCAGCTTGTTTATTTACCTTATCAAACAAATTCAGGGCTGGCAGCCGCCACTTGTATGAAAAATTGCTCACTCCTCACCATCGCCTGCTTACTCTCAGTGTTGGCTTTTGCTCAACCATCGGTTGCTGTAAAAGGCTTTGTGGTAGATAGTGCCGGCAACATGCTGCCCAACGCCTCCAT
>JADLHL010000113.1 GCA_020848815.1 Chitinophagaceae bacterium
GCCTTCTTCAGGAGTTTTTCTTCGGCAGCAGACTGGCTGTGGGCCATTTGAAAACCGGCCAGCAATACAAGGAGGAACGACAATTTCATGGGCATGTTGATGGATGATGGACTTTTTAAAAAATGAAATCTACAGCAATTTGACGTTGTTGTACCGATAAATGAACGGGCAGGAATGTCGCCGCTTCAAGATGCTGTTAGCCCGAAGATTGGATGCTGCCAAAAAATAAGATTGGCAAAAGCCTTTGACCAACTCTAGCGAAACCTGCCGAACTGGCCTGCTACCACTTTGCAAGTGGAATGAAACAATGCCGATACTTCCCCTGTTACAGAAAGCATCCGTCAAAATGTCCTTTAATTTTTCCCGCACAATATTTGAAACATATTTCCCGCTAAATTGCCTGTATTGGCAGGCAACATTTTAAACAGCAAACTTTGGCTATGAACTTTGGACAAGAATTTGAAAAATATGCGGTTAAGCACCGCGGCATCAGCAGCAATACGCTGGATGCATACATCAAGCACAACGTAACCAACCTCACCCCCAACATTATTGAGGAGCGCCCCATGAATGTGGCCGTGATGGATGTGTACAGCCGCCTCATGATGGACCGCATCATTTTTTTGGGCTACCCTATTATGGATGAAGTGGCCAATATTGTAACGGCGCAGCTGCTCTTCCTCGAAAGCACCGACCATACCCGCGACATTCAGATGTACATCAACAGCCCCGGTGGCAGTGTGTACGCCGGCCTGGGTATGTACGATACCATGCAGTTCATCACCCCCGATATTGCTACCATTTGTACCGGCATGGCCGCCAGCATGGGTGCAGTACTCATGGCAGCTGGTGCACATGGCAAGCGTACCGCCCTCAAGCACAGCCGCATCATGATTCACCAGCCAAGTGCAGGTGCCATGGGACAGGCTACCGATATTGAGATTACGGTAAACGAAATCAGAAAACTGAAAAAAGAACTCTACGACATTTTGGCCTACCATACCGGACAAACGGCCGAGCAAATTGCCATCGACAGCGACCGCGACAAGTGGATGACCGCCACCGAAGCCAAAGAATACGGCCTGGTAGACGAAGTACTGTTCATCAACCCTAGAAAAGAGAAGAAGTAAAATCCCCATCCCGATAACTATCGGGACCCTAAAGGGAGCTTTGTACAGGTTTTGGGAATGAGCTGATGTACTACTATCAACTGCGTTGTGTCACTCACTTTTGGCCGCAGTACATAGCCCAACCGCAAACAAAAAACCACAAACGAAAAACAAACTATGAACCAGCATACTTACCGCAACAAGCCCTTCCGCTACGACGAAGACGAACCGGAAGCACCCGAAACGCCCTCCATCGAAATGCCCATGGAAAAGATGATGAGCGGCTGGCAGTTCGACAAAAAATTTATTGAGCAACGCAAGATCTTCTTGTGGGGCGTGGTAGACGATAAAAGCGCCAAAGACATCACTAGTCGCCTGCTCTATCTCGAGGCCCTCGACCCCGGCAAGGAAATCACTTTTTACATCAACAGCCCCGGCGGATTGGTTACAGCGGGTATGGTTATTTACGATACCATGCAAATGATCAGCAGCCCTGTGAGCACTGTGTGCATGGGTATGGCTGCCAGCATGGGCAGCATTTTGCTGAGTGGTGGCACCAAGGGTCGTCGCTTCATTTTTCCCAGTGGCGAAGTAATGATACACCAGCCCAGCGGTGGTGGCCGCGGTACCAGCGCCGACCTCGAAATTATGGCCGAGCAAATCCGCAAAACCAAACTCATGGGTGCCGAAATTCTCGCCAAAAACTGCGGCCAAACCGTGGAGAAAGTGATGAAAGACTTTGACCGCGACTATTGGATGGACGCTAAAGAAAGCATTACTTACGGCATTGTAGATGGCGTACTTGACAAGTTGTAACGCAAGAGTACAGCATAATATACAAGGGGCAATCTTATACCAAGATTGCCCCTTATTATTTTATTGAAGGTTGTAATCATGAGCTGCCATTCATACATTACGCCTCGCTTAATAAGCTTGCTATTACTTTTACCGCTGAGGATGGAGAATCCTTTACAACAGTCTGAATGCTATTTCCACAACTTACTTATGACAGATTCGGAATTTAAATTCCGAATCTGTCATAAGATGTGTATAAAAAGACTTTCGGATAGGCTTTTACAGATAAAACAGAAATAAATTTCCGATTTCAATTCTTTCAATGGATTTTTATTTATATTCGCTAATACTTTTAGCAGAAAAGAGGTATAATTCTGATGCCAGTAAATATTGAAATTGAAGAACTAAAAAATTTGGGTGAAAAAATAAGATTACACCGACAGATGCTGGGTTACCGGCAAGCTGAACTGGCAGAATTGTGTGGCATTACAGACCGCACCCTCCGCGAAATTGAATCGGGTTCAGGAAAGGCTAAAATGGAAACGTGGTATCGACTGGCGCAATTGTTGGGTATGGATATTGTGTTGCAGCAAAAGCCAATGAGCTATCCACTCCGGGTACCCCCGCCGATTGTATAAGCCCTTTACTTGTTGAGCAATTTTCATAGCAGAAACTTTTACTATCACCCGCACACCCTAATGAATAGAATATTTCACTCTATGAAAAGAGGTAAGGTGTACTACAATCACGTTTTTGCCGGCACGCTGAGCCTGCAAGATGATGGTAGTTATGTGTTTGAGTATGATGCCGATTATCAGTTCAATAGCAGCTACCCGGCAATTAGTGTTCATTTTCCTAAAACAACAAGCCGGTTTCAGTCTCCCATTCTCTTTCCATTTTTTTTCAACATGCTGAGTGAAGGCGCCAACAAAAGACTGCAACTGCAAGCCAATAAAATAAATGATCGTGATTATTTCGACCTACTTATTCATACCGCTTCAAATGAAACAATTGGCGCCGTAACTGTAGGTCCTGTGTCCCCCTCGAATCAACATGTTTCCGATTAATATATGCCCTGCTACACTGCAGCCTGGCTATGCTACCTACTCGCCTAAAGCGTTGCGTTATTTATTTAACGGGCGTAAAGTAAGTCATGTGCTGCCCATGGCGTCACCTAACAGTGAGGGTATGTCTTCTAAGCCTTTTTTTGATAACCGCAGTCGTATTTCCATTTCTGGCGTACAGGTAAAATACTCTCTGAAACTGGATAAGAACAAGCTTGTATTAACCGATAGTGGTGGTGAGTTTATCTTAAAACCAATACCAGACAACCTGATGAATGTGAGCCAGGTGCCTGCCAACGAGCAATTGACCATGCAAATAGCTGAGCAAGTGTATGGCATGAGTACAGCAAAAAATGCTCTCATTTTTTTTGAAGATGGCACCCCAGCTTACCTCACCAAACGGTTTGATGTGAAACGAGACGGAACCAGATGCCTGAAAGAAGATTTTGCTTCGTTGGCCTTACTGACTGAAGAAAATGCCGGCATCGATTTTAAGTACAACTACAGCTACTTGCAAATGGCACAGCTAATCGACCATTTTTTTCCGGCATCCATACCTGCCAAAGAACGTTTCTTTCAGTTGGTGGTTTTCAACTACCTGTTTAGCAATGGCGATGCACACCTCAAAAACTTTGGCAGAATTGATTGTGAAGGCACCGGATTTGGATTGCTGGCTCCGGCGTACGACCTCGTTTGTACCAGATTGCATATTGAAGATGGAGATTTTGCACTGCACTATCGGCTGTATGAAAAAGATTACGAACACCCCAGCTATGCCCATTATGGCTATCATGCCTACGATGATTTTTATGACTTTGGGCTGAAAATGGGGTTATTACCAGTGAGAGTACAAAGAATACTGAATAGTTTTTTGCACAAAACCGAAGTAGTAGAAGCCTTGGTGGCCAATAGTTTTTTAAGCCCAACCATGAGGCAGCAATACTTGCACTGGTACCACGACAAGCTACGACGTTTGCAAACCAGCATGCGTGGCTTAAAAACAGCCATCGGCTAACATTCAGGTCAGCTTTTGTTTGATAGAAACAAATAAAACATCTTACTGGCTATACCAGGCATTCTTCAAAAGCTTTAACGTAGCCATGCTTGCATTACCCGCTGCATCGTATACATTTGCACACTTGCGGCCCTGTTTCGGCAGGGCCTTTTTATATAACTTTACTACATGGCAAAATCAAGTCTGCATTGTTCTTTTTGTGGCAAAAGCCGCGATGAAGTCAAAATCCTCATCGCCGGTCAGGACAATGTACACATCTGCGACCAGTGCGTAGAAAGTGCCCGTGAAATAGTGGAGCAGGAAGTGGCCTTGCAAAGCCACCGCTTTACTGCTCCCGGTGCTTTCAAACTCAACGTAAAAAAGCCCCGCGAAATCAAGCAATTCCTCGATCAGTACGTGATTGGTCAGGACGATGCCAAGAAGATTTTGAGCGTAGCGGTGTACAACCACTACAAACGCCTTACCCAAAAAGTAAGCACCGACGAAGTAGAAATTGAAAAGAGCAACATTATACTGGTGGGCGAAACCGGCACTGGTAAAACCTTGCTGGCCAAAACCATTGCCAAGTTGCTCAATGTACCATTTGCCATTGTAGATGCCACTGTGTTTACCGAGGCTGGCTATGTAGGCGAAGACGTAGAAAGCATGCTTACCCGCCTGCTGCAAAACTGCGATTACGATGTACAGTCCGCCGAACGGGGCATTGTATACATTGATGAGATTGATAAGATTGCCCGCAAAGGC
>JADLHL010000114.1 GCA_020848815.1 Chitinophagaceae bacterium
GGTAGACTTTGTGCTGCATTTCGGCAAAACACAAACACATGCATAAAAAAGATCAACATAAAAAGAAGTCATTCAACGAAGAAGTGGCTGGCACACTCGACATCACCCGTTCGGGTTTAGGATTTGTAATTACAGGAAAAGGTGATGGCGATATTTTGGTTCGCCCCAATGATTTCAACCGGGCCTTTCATGGCGATAAAGTAAGAGTACGCATTACCCGCGGCGGCTTTGGTGGCGGCAAGCGGGAAGGAAAAATTTCCGCAGTGGTACAACGCAAGTTGTCGCAATACATGGGCACGTTGAAAGGCCATGCGGGTCGGTGGTTTTTTATGCCGGACAGCGACCGGCCCATGCCCAATTTTGTAGTGGAAGAAGAACCCGATTTTGAGGTAAAAGATGATATGAAAGTGATTGCAGCGTTTGTGCGTTGGGATCATGACGACCGCAGACCCATAGCCCGGATTATTGAGGAAGTAGCCATGCACGACCTCAACGATGTGGCCATGAAAGACATCCTGATGGAGAATGGTTTTCCATTGCAGTTTAGCGAAGATGCGATGGAAGAAGCAGCCCGCATGAACGATCATATTACTGCTGCAGATTTGGCAAAGCGAAAAGATTTTCGTGATGTTTTTACTGTCACCATCGACCCGGTTGATGCCCGTGATTTTGATGATGCGCTGAGCATTCGACCAATCAGCAATGGCTTGTACGAAGTGGGTGTGCACATTGCCGATGTCAGTCATTTTGTAACCGAAGGCAGCAAGCTCGATGAAGAAGCCTATCAACGGGCTACAAGTGTGTACCTGCCCGACAGGGTGAATCCCATGCTGCCCGAACGCATCAGCAATGAACTGTGCTCGTTACGACCCCATGAAGACAAGTTTACTTTTTCGGCGGTGTTTACCATCACCGAAAGTGGTGTGGTAAAAGACCACTGGTTGGGCAGAACACTTATTCACTCCAACCACCGTTTTACCTACGAAGAAGTACAGGATATTATTGAAACAAAAGAAGGACTGCACAGCGAGGAAATTCTGATTTTAAACACGATGGCCCGCAAGCTCCGCAAAGACCGTTTTGATAAAGGTGCCATCAATTTCAGTTCGCAGGAAGTGCGGTTTAAACTCGATGAAACCGGTGCTCCCATTGGTATTGTGGTAAAGGAAAGCAAGGAGTCGCACCAGCTGATTGAAGAGTTTATGCTGCTGGCCAACCGTACTGTGGCTGAAGTAGTGGGCAAAATAAAAGTGGGTGATAAAGCATTGCCTTTTCCATATCGTGTACACGACCAACCCGATGAAGAAAAGCTCATGCCATTCATTGCCTTTGCCCGCAAGTTTGGCTACACATTCGATACAAAAGATGCCGATGCCATTGCCAACTCTTTCAACGAAATGCTGAAAGCTGCGCAAGGCACACCACAGCAACATGTGCTGGAGCAGTTGGGTATTCGCACCATGGCCAAAGCCATTTACACCAAAGAGAATATTGGTCACTACGGGTTGGGTTTTGAATATTACTGCCATTTTACTTCACCCATTCGCCGCTACCCCGATGTATTGGTGCACCGCATTTTGCAGCAGGTGCTCGATCATCAGTTGCAGCCCGATAAAAAGCTGGAAGAAAAATGCAAACACTGCAGTGAAAGGGAACGGGCTGCTATGGATTGCGAACGCAATGCCAATAAGTACAAACAAGTTGAATACCTCGGTCAATACATTGGTGAAGAATTTGATGCTGTCATCAGCGGTGTTTCCACCTTTGGTTTTTGGGCCGAAACGGTGGCGCATAAATGCGAAGGCCTGGTGAGCATCAAAGACCTGAGCGACCACGATGATTTCCGGTTGATTGAATCTGATTACAGTTTGGTAGGCCTGCGTACGGGCCGAAAATTCCGTATGGGCGATGCGGTACGCATTAAAGTCATCGCCGCAAATCTGGAAAAACGCCAGCTCGATTTTGAGTGGGTAAAAGGCAGCGCTGTTGTCAGCAATCCCGATGCCGTAATGATGCCGCCCATGCCACCCAAAAAAGTTGCAGCCAAAAAGAAAGCGGTTTCGGCTAAAGCTCCCATACCCAAAGACCTGATGAAAAAACGCCGGAAAAAATAGGCTTATTTAATTCGCTGTTTACCTCGGTTGACTGCCAGATGTTTCAACGGTTGGGCGTACCTTTAAAAGAATCCCAACCGTTATGGCTATCTATCAACATTCCGATGCGGCAATTTGGCGTGGCCGCGTTGATGGCGACGAACCCGATGTGCTTCGCTGGCATCAAATCATGCATTGCATCAATCTGGAGACCGATACACTACCGGTGATTGGCAGCAAACATCAGGGCGTGGCCTTTATTGGCTTTTGCAGCGATGAAGGTGTACGTCGCAATGAAGGCAGGGTGGGGGCCATGCAGGCACCTCGTTTTATTCGGGAAGCCTGCAAAAACTTTCCGTTAATAGCATCGCATATTGTGCTGGCCGATGTAGGTGATATTGTGTGTGATGATGGCGATTTGGAAACAGCGCAACAAGAACTCGGCAGGCTGGTAGCACAGGTAAAAGCTGCCAATTATTTACCCATTGTATTGGGTGGTGGCCACGAAACAGCCTGGGCCAATTTTCTCGGCATTCAACCCGATAAACCGAAGCAGGAAATGGGCGTCATCAATTTTGATGCGCATTTCGATTTGCGACAGCCCGGCGAAAAGGGCATTAGTTCCGGAACCGGTTTTTGGCAAATGCTGCAATGGTGCCGCGAAACAAAACATCCATTTCATTACCTCGTGTTGGGCATTCAACAGTACAGCAATACAAAGCGGTTATTTACAACGGCCGATGATGCGGGCTGCCGTTATTTTTTAGCGGAGCAATTCACCAACGATCAGTTGGAAGACATCATTACGGCCATCAACGGCGTTATGGCCAACAGCGATGTTTTGCAATTGAGCATCGATCTCGATGTGTTTGCTTCTCCACATGCACCGGGTGTAAGTGCTCAGGCTTTTAATGGTATTGCGCCCAACAGCATGTTCAAGCGGTTGCTGCGGCATATCATTCTCAGTGGCAAGGTAGCCTCGGTAGATATTGCAGAAGTAAACCCTGCATACGACATTGATAACCGCACTGCAAGGTTGGCCGCAGCCCTCATTTTTGATATGGTGCAGGCGGCCGATATGAATGCAGAATATCCGGGTTAATCAGCGGTTTCAAAAAATGGTTGTAACACCGTCACCAACTCATCCGGCATTTGTACTGGCCGCATGGTTTTGGCATCTACAAAGTAGAGGGTAATGTCGCTGGTGGTGCATTTCTCACCAGCTTCGTTGTGCACTTCTCCGTGGAAAGTAATTTTCTTGCCAATGGGCCATTCTTTTACCGTAACAGATACTGTAATCAATTCATCGTACCGAATGGGTTTGCGATAGTGAATGTGCATGTCACTCACGGGCATCATTACGCCCATGGCTTCTAATTCTTTGTAGGTAAAACCCAACTGCCGGATGGCTTCCGTACGGGCTATTTCAAAAAACTGGGCATAGTTGCCATAGTATACCACGCCCATCTGATCGGTGAGGGCATAGTGAATGCGGATTTGTGTACTGTGCGTATACATGGGTTAGTAATGTATTTTTTTGGCCAGCATAATCATGCGGGGCGTATTTCGAACATGGTAAGCACCAAGGTTGTAGTCGCCAAATACTTCGGTGATTTGCATGCCCTGAAAAGCCAGCATGTCAGTAAAATCGCCAAGTGAAAATTTGGCTACTTTTTCCGTGTACATGTGCGGCTCTGTAAAGTCGTCGTGTTCTACTTCAATTTTTTTGTAAAAATGATTTTCATCCATCCATTTGGTGACATGAAAATTGTAGCCGTTCAAAGTAGTATCCGACTGGTATTGGAAATGATCTTCGGCGTAATGCACGTTGAGGTAATCAATCACCAGTGTGCCGTCCATTTTAACGGACTGTGCAATGCTGCGCAAAGCAGCATCGTGTTCTCGGCGGGTGTTGAAGTAACCAAAGCTTGTAAAAAAGTTGAAAGCGTAATCGAAGTAGTTAATCCAAAAAGGCTGGCGCATATCATGTACAAAAAATTGCAACTGATCATTTGCCTGCTGGTTGGCCGCTGCAATGGATTGTGCCGAAATATCGATGCCGGTTACATCAAAACCTTGCTGCGATAATTGCAGACTGTGCCGTCCTTTGCCGCAGGCAACATCCAGCATTTTGCTGCCTGCTGCGGGTTGCAAATACTGCAACAGCCGGTTGATGAATGCAGCCGCTTCCTGTGCATCCCGTTGAAAATATAACTGATGATAATAAGGCGTGTCGAACCAATCATCAAACCATTCTTTAGCAGCCATGCTTTTGTACCATTTGGGCAGCAAACCTACTGATTTGCATCGTTGGCCGACTGCTTATTCTTAAAACCGTAAACAAGTATTCGGGAAACAATTGTAGCGTTGTATATTCAGGTTCCTTGGCAGAAAATCCGGATGAACCCATTGTTTTGAATGGGCGAACGGCAACCAATGCACAGGCAAGCCAACTAATTTTACGCATCTAAAAACACAACACTTATGAAGAAGGTATTGCTACCACTCATGCTCATTTTTTCAGCAGTAACGGCTATGGCACAAACGGCTGATGAAATCATCGACAAACACATTGCGGCCATTGGCGGCAAAGAAAACTGGCTCAAGGTAAAATCGGTACAAATGGAAGGCACCATGAATGTGATGGGCCGCGAAGTGGGCGTAAAGCTTACCGGTGTGCACAATACCGGCTCTCGTCAGGATATTTCTGTAGCAGGTATGAACGGCTATATGATTTCGACACCTACTGCGGGTTGGATGTTCATGCCATTTCAAGGGCAGCAAAAACCAGAACCAGTTCCTGCCGATGCTGTTAAAGCAAGCATAGACGACCTGGATTTGCAGGGCAACCTGATTGATTACAAAGCAAAGGGCCACACTGTAGAATATTTGGGTACCGAAGATGTAGAAGGCACCGAATGCCACAAGCTGAAAGTGACCCGCAAAAACAGTGGCGATCAAACCTTGTATATTGATGCTGAAACTTTTTATGTTATCCGGACCAGCTCTAAAACAAATGTGAACGGACAGGAAGTGGAATCGAAAGTAGACATGAGTGACTATCGCGAAGTAAACGGCATAAAGCTTGCTTTCTCCGTTTCTCAACCCTTTGGCACCGTAGTGATGACCAGTGTGAAAGTAAATGAGGCAGTTGACGAAAAAATCTTTGCTGATCCAACTAAATAATCCCTCTCTACTCATTCATTGAGATTGCCAGAGCCACTCA
>JADLHL010000115.1 GCA_020848815.1 Chitinophagaceae bacterium
GATCCGGTAAACTATGCGTGGATCAACGACGATATGGCGGTGATTCGACAAGATTTTTTGCCTGCCGATTTGCAACCTGTTTTGGCAGCCAATGGTGTTGCTGCCAGCATAGCGGTGCAGGCCGACCAAACAGAACAAGAAACTGACTGGTTGTTACAACTGGCTGATGAAAATCCTTTTATTGCAGGCGTTGTTGGCTGGGTTGATTTACGCAGTCCGCAGTTGGCCGAACGCTTGCAGCACTATGCACAATTTTCAAAGCTCAAAGGGTTCCGGCATGTACTGCAGGGCGAAGAACCATCTTTCATGTTGCAGCCCTCATTTGTAAATGGTATAGCGCAGTTGCAAGCTCATGGCTTTGCTTATGATATCCTCATTTTTCCGCAACATTTGCCCGCCGCATTGCAGTTGGTGCAGCAGTTTCCTGAGCAGCGTTTTGTCATCGATCATTTGGCTAAGCCTTACATAAAGCAAGGTTTGATAGGTGAGTGGGCAGCAGGTATGAAAGCGTTGGCGGCACATACCAATGTGTATTGCAAAATCAGCGGCATGGTAACGGAAGCAGATTGGCGAAAATGGTCTGCTGCTGATTTACATCCTTACATCGACACCGTGGTGCAGGCATTTGGTACCAACCGTTGCATGTTTGGCAGCGATTGGCCCGTGTGTTTGGTAGCAGCTGCTTACGACAAATGGTTGCAAACCGTGCAAGATTATTTCGCAGGATTTTCAACTGAAGAACAGGCTATGGTGTTTGCTGGCAATGCAAAACATTTTTATCAAATTGACACACTATAAATTGGAAGAACATGAATACACAACTCAACAATAAAGTAGTAATTGTAACCGGTGGCGCCAAGGGCATTGGTAAGGGTATTGTAGAAGTGCTGGCACGTGAAGGTGCCATCCCTGTTATTGTTGGTCGCAATGCGCAAGACAATGAAGTGGTGGTGCAAGAAGTTATTGCCGCAGGCGGACAATGCTGGCAGGTAGCCGCCGAATTGTCGCAACCAGAAGAATGTGAGAAAGCCGTGCAGGCTGTGGTACAGCAATTCAATCGCATCGACGGACTCATCAATAATGCGGGGGTAAATGATGGTGTTGGATTGGAGCATGGCGATTACAAACGCTTCATGGAAAGCCTGCACAAAAACGTAGTGCATTACTACCTGATGGCGCATTATGCATTGCCCGAATTGAAAAAGTCGAAGGGAAGTATTGTCAACATTACTTCTAAAACTGCGGAGACCGGACAAGGGAATACTTCGGCCTATGCCGCCAGCAATGGAGGCCGCAATGCACTCACCCGTGAGTGGGCGGTAGAATTAGCAAAATATTCCATTCGGGTAAATGCGGTGGTGGTAGCAGAGTGCTATACGCCCTTGTACGATAAATGGATAAAGTCGATGCCAAACGGCGATGAAAAGCTGAAAGAAATTACTTCAAAAATTCCTTTTGAGCAGCGCTTTACCACCGCAGAAGAAATCGCCAACATGACGGTATTCCTGCTTTCTCCGCTATCCAGCCATACTACGGGCCAGTTGATTTATGTGGATGGTGGCTATGTGCATCTTGACCGGGCCTACAGTGTTGGCATTGGTGATTGATGAATTTTTTTGAACAAGAATGACAAGGCTGCCGGTAACAGGGCAGCCTTTTTTTGTACCGCTCTTGCTGGTAAAATAATCCATCATTATAGTAAAACCTGCCATTTGGGCGGCGGAGTGCTGCTGCTACTTTTAATATTCGAAAAGCGCTGGCTTTCACAGCCACTCGGCTTTGCCGGAATTGTTGCATGTAGTGTTGATTGACACTTTTCATTACAAGGAACAATTTCCGGCACGGCGGCTTTCAACATCCATTTTTTCAGACGATAGCGCCTGCCATGTTCATAACGAAATACTTTGAGGAGTTTGCCATTGGTGATGTACGACATACCTATGGCAGAACCATTACAGAAACAGACATCGTGGTACATGCAGGGCAGTCTGGCGATTTCTTTCCGCACCATATGGATGAAGAGTGGTGCAAAACTCAACCTTTCAAAAAACGCATTGCTCACGGCACTTTGATTTTCACAGTGGCCGTAGGTCTTACAGCCGATCATATCAACGATGTATCCATGACATACGGCTATGAAAAACTGCGTTTCATCAAGCCCGTATTTATAAATGATACCATTAAAGTGACTGTCACCATTCAGGATAAGAAAGACCACAAACGCCCCGATCATGGATTGGTAACGGAGTTGGTGGAATGTTTCAACCAACACAACGAACTGGTGATGCGCTGCGAACATATTTTACTCGTAAAAAAACAAGCAGCGTAGCATGGCTTCCATCATTCTCAATGGCATTACCTGGGGGCATAGCAGAGGCATCACGCCCTTGCTGGCTATCAGTCAGCGCTACAGCGAATTGCATCCTGAAGTTGAAATACGCTGGAAGAAACGCACCCTGCAAGAGTTTGCAGATTTTCCGATTGAGAAACTTACCGAAGCCTACGATTTACTCATCATCGATCATCCTTGGGTAGGTTGTGCCGCAGCTACACATTGTGTGCTGCCGCTCAATGAATACTTGCCATCGGATTATTTGCAAGACCAGGCCAACAACAGCGTTGGCGCTTCTTACGAAAGTTATGTGTACAATGGAAGTCTTTGGGCTTTGCCGATAGATGCAGCTACACCTGCGGCCAGCTATCGCAAAGATTTGCTGCCACAACCGCCGCAAACCTGGGATGAACTACTACAGTTGGCAAAAGCCGGAAAAGTAGCTGTGCCGGGCATTCCCATTGATATACTCATGCATTTTTACAGCTTCTGTATTGCATTTGGCGCCACGCCTTTTGCCAATGAATACGAAGTGATTGATGCCACAACAGGTATACAGGCTATTGAATGCATGAAGCAATTGTACAGCCTCGTTGATAGGCGGATATTTGATTGCAACCCCATTGCAGTGGCCGAACTCATGAGTAGTACAAATGATTTTTGGTACTGCCCTTTTGCATACGCTTACAGTAATTATAGCAGAGCTGGATTTGCAAAATACCTGCTGCATTATACCGATGTAGTGGCGCTGAATGGCAAGCAATTGCAAACCACCATTGGTGGCACAGGCTTATCTGTATCAGCATTTAGTAAGCATAAATCTGTAGCCGTGGATGTGGCCAAAATGATGGTTGATGGCGATATACAACGGACGATGTATGTGCAGCATGGCGGGCAGCCCGGCCATCGCAGTGCATGGACAGACGCTACCGCCAACGAACTGACCAATGGCTTTTTCAATGCGGTGCTTCCAGTGATGGACAATGGATACATGCGGCCACGCTACAATGGCTATCTGCATTTTCAGGATCATGCTGGCACACCATTACGAAACTGCCTGATGGAAAATGGCGACCCTGCAAAAGCCTTACAGTTGATGAACGAATTATACAGGCAAAGTATCCATCAAAACAGCACTACTCTATGCGTATGACAGCACAACCATTGCAAGGCATAGTGGTGCTGGAATTTAGCCAGTATTTATCGGGGCCAAGTGCTGGCCTGCGATTGGCAGACTTGGGCGCAAGAGTTATCAAAATAGAACGTCCGGGTACAGGGGAAGCCGGCCGTAAGCTGGCCATTAAAGATTTGTGGGTAGATGAAAACTCTTTGTTGTTTCATACCATCAACCGTAACAAAGAAAGCTTTACAGCAAACCTGAAAGATGCCGATGATGTATATGTCATCAAGCAACTGATTGCAAAAGCAGATGTGCTCATCCATAATTTTCGCCCCGAAGTGATGGGTAAAAATGGCTTGGATTATGCATCGGTACAACACATCAATCCATGGTTGATTTATGCCGAAATTTCTGGCTATGGAAAGAAAGGCCCATGGAAAGACAAACCCGGGCAAGACTTACTGCTGCAAGCAATATCGGGCCTGGCCTATACCACGGGCAATAGCGGACAAGCACCCGTACCCTTTGGTATTTCCATTGGCGATATCATTGCCGGAGCACATGTTGTACAAGGCATTTTAGCTGCATTGATTCGCCGTCAGAAAAACGGAAAAGGCGCTTTGATTGAAGTGAGTATGCTTGAATCACTGCTCGATTTTCAGTTTGAATTACTCACGACTTATTACACCACACAGCAACAGCCGCAGCGAAGTGCTGTAGCCAACGGGCAACCATTGCTCAGTGCACCCTATGGTATTTATGCAACGGCCGACGGGCACATTGCCATTGCCATGATGGATATACATGTGCTGGCCGATACCATTGGTTGTTTTGCTTTGTATGCGTTTCACAAAGAAGATGCTTTTGTGCAGCGGGATGCCATTAAAACGGCATTGGCCGTGCATTTACAGCAGCATCCCAGCGCTGTTTGGCTCCGTATGTTGCACGATGCGGGCCTGTGGGCCATGGAAGTGCTCAACTGGCAGCAACTCACTACAACAGCGGCATATCAAACCCTGCAAATGGAACAGGTAGTGCTGGCTGAGGATAAACAAATCGTCACCACCCGTTGTCCCATTCGTATCAATGGAAAGCGGTTGATGTTTGATAGGCCTGCACCACAATTGGGCGCACAAAACGAAAGTATACGGCAGGAGCTTAGTGCCGCCATGAAATAAACGATACATGAAACTGTTGCAAGACATATTAGTGATTGATTTTAGCCAGTTTTTGTCGGGGCCATCGGCTTCGCTGCGCCTGGCGGATATGGGTGCACAGGTCATCAAAATTGAGCGGCCCGGTATTGGCGATATCTGCCGCGAATTGTATGTATCGGATGTGGTGATTGAAGGTGAGTCGACTATTTTTCATGCCATCAACCGTAATAAACAGAGCTATGCTGCTGATTTGAAAAATGCAGATGATCTTGAAAAAATAAAACAACTCATTGCCAGAGCAGATGTGGTGATGCACAACTTCAGGCCGGGCGTGATGGAACGAATCGGGTTGGATTATGCAACTATAAAATCGCTGAATCCTACGGTGGTGTATGCCGAAATAAATGGCTACGGTGAAACGGGTGAATGGGCTGCATTGCCCGGTCAGGATTTGTTGCTGCAATCAGTGTCGGGCCTTACCTGGTTGAGCAACAACAGTGATGCCGGACCTACACCGATGGGTGTGGCCGTGGTAGATATACTTGCGGGTACCCATGTGGCACAAGGAATTTTAGCGGCATTGTATGGCAGAGCTGTACACGGAGAAGGTGCTTTGGTGCAGGTAAGTATGCTCGAAAGCATTCTCGATTTTCAGTTTGAAGTACTCACTTGTTTTTACAACGATGGACAACAACTGCCCCAGCGTGGTGCTGTCAATAGTGCCCATGCATACATAGCGGCTCCCTATGGTATTTATACAACAAATGATGGTTACATTGTGCTGGCAATGACCAACATTTCTGCATTGGCTACGCTGCTGCAATGCCCGCCATTGCTGCAATACAGCAATAGTGAGGATTGGTTTAGTAAGCGTGATGAAATCAAACTAGTGCTGGCCAATCATTTGCTTACACAACCAACAGCTGTGTGGTTGCAGATACTGGAGCAAGCCGATGTTTGGTGTGCACCGGTATTCAACTACGATGCATTGGTGCAGCAGGAAGGTTACCGGTTATTGGAAATGGAATTGACAGTACATACCAGCAGTGGTTTGGCTGTAAAAACAACCCGCTGCCCCATTCGGGTAGACGGGCAAATACTCACCTCTGCAAAAGGGGCGCCGGCATTGGGCGAACACAATGCAGAAATTGATCATCAGTTTGGATTGAATGAGGCACTGGTGCCTGCCAGTTAAACTGCTGACAAAAACGAATTAGCCATGCTTGCTGATACACATGTACATATCTGGGATTTCAGCAAAGCCAGTTATAGCTGGCTGGATGGCAATACGTCTATTCTCAACCGAACTTACAGCATTGATGAAATAGCAGCTGACCGGAAAACTGCTACTGTAACGCATGGCGTGTTGGTGCAGGCCGCCAACAATACTCAGGATACAGATTGGATGTTGCATGTAGCCGCACATACCAATTGGATTGCTGCCGTCGTTGGTTGGGTTCCACTCGCCAATCCGGATGCAACCGCAAATGCACTGGAGCATTACAAAAGCAATCCTTATTTCAAAGGGGTACGGCATTTGATACACGACGAGCCAGATGCGCAATGGTTGCTGCAGCCAACCGTGTTGGAAAGCCTTCAACTATTGGCCGATGCTGGCATACCCTATGATGTGGTAGGTATTTTGCCGGCACACATTCGCACTGCTTTGCAGGTGGCCGAAAAAGTGCCACAGCTGAAAATGATTTTTGATCATCTGAATCAACCGCCCATTGCTACAGCTGACCGTTTTGGTGAGTGGGGAGAATTGATGCAGGAAGCTGCACAGCATCCTAACTTCTACGCTAAAATTTCTGGTTTGGGCACCACTGCTCAAGCAGGAAATGCTTGGACAAATGCGACCATTGAACCGTATGTAAGCTTTGCCCTGCAACAGTTTGGCGTACAACGCTGCATGCTCGGTGGCGATTGGCCGGTGAGTTTGCTGGCTGGTAGTTATACATACAGCTGGCAGCAATATCACAAGCTGCTGCAAATATTACTCACACCCGAAGAACAACATTTGGTGAAGTATGCCAATGCTGCGGATTTTTATCAATTTCAATAAGCAGGCAAAAGAATAAATATGGAAGTTGTAAACGGAGTGTTGTTTCATGCCATTGGTGCTTCCAGCGCTTCGCTTTGCTATACGCCAGAGAAAAAAGTAAAAGGCTGGAGCTGGCAAACCTATTGGCTGGCGCAGGCTTTTGTTTGCTGGTTGTTGCTGCCCCTGTTGGTGGCCGTTATCACCATTCCCGATTTGATGTTGGTGTTGAAAGAAGCACCCACAGGGCCCAGGTGGCAATCATATTTGCTGGGTATGGGTTATGGTGTGGGCGGTACTGCTTTTGGCATGGCCATCCGATATGTTGGGTTCTCTTTAACCTATGCCATTGCAGTAGGCATTAGTTGTGTATTGGGTACATTGCTGCCACCATTTATCAGTGGTGAACTCAGTCATATTTTAAGTGGAAACGGTGCAGGCTATCTGATGTCGGGCGTAGGCCTTGGTGCGGCAGGTATTGCTGTATGCGGCCTTGCTGGCAGAAGTAAAGAAAAAGACATTGAAAAAGCGGTACAGCAAACCAGTTCTTCTTTTTCATTCTCCAAAGGTTTGCCCTTGTGTTTGTTGGCTGGTGTTTTGTCTGCATTGTATGGGTATGCCCTGAGTGTGGGCCAGCCCATTGCGGATGTAGCAGCTTTGCATGGTGCCGGCAATTTGCAAGGCAATGTGATTTACATTTTTGCCAATAGCGGCGCCTTTGTTACCACAGCTTTGTATTGTATTTACCTTCACCGTAAGCACAAGACAATCGGAGAGTACTCGTCTAATCAGGGACATTCTTTAACGACCAATTATCTCATGGCGGCCATAACGGGATTGCTGTGGTATGGGCAGTTTTTCTTTTACGGACTGGGCCATACCCGCATGGGAAAATTTGCTTTCAGTAGCTGGGCTATCCATATGATTTTGCTGGTACTGCTAAGCACCGTTACCGGCCTGCTGCTGAAAGAATGGAAACAAAGTAGTGCTAAAACCATCCGGTTGTTGAGTGTGGCCATCATGATATTAATTGTTGCGGTGCTGCTGCTTACAGAGGGCAACAGAATTGGCGCAACAGGATAAAGTATAAACATGTCGATGCATCAGCGAAATATTGCCAACGCACAACTACCCGTGTACATCATTGGAGCCGGCGGCATAGTCAATGCTGCGCATTTGCCGGCTTATCGGTTGGCAAGCTTCAACGTACAAGGCATTTGTGATATTGATGTGACAAAAGCACAAACTACTGCTGTGGCCTTTGGCATACCGCATGTGTTTGAGTGTCCCGAAGAAATGCTGCAACAACTGCCAACTAATGCGGTGGTGGATATTGCCGTACCCGGTCCTGCATTGATCCCCTTGCTGCAACAAATTCCGGATGGAACACCCGTATTGTTGCAAAAGCCAATGGGTGAAAACATGCAGGAAGCGCAACAGATTTTGGAAATCTGCCGCAGTAAAAAACTCAATGCGGCTGTGAATTTTCAACTGCGCTATGCGCCGTTTATTCTTGAGGTGAAGAAGATGCTGCAGTCCGGTCAGTTGGGCGAAATCAACGATATTGAAATCAATGTGAGTGTGTACACGCCCTGGCATTTGTGGGATTTTTTGATGCAGTCGCCACGGGTAGAAATTTTGTACCACAGCATTCATTATGTCGATCTCATCCGGCACATGCTTGGCAATCCGCAAACCATTTACGCTAAATCTACCCGGCATCCTTCTATGCCAACATTAGCATCTGTGCGCAGCAATATCATCATGGATTATGGTGATATGATTCGTGGAAATATTTTCACCAATCACTGTCACAATTATGGCAAGCCCAAGCAGCATTCATACATCAAGTTTGAAGGCAGTAAGGGAGCGGTGCTTATCAATTTCGGAGCACTCATCAACTATCCTCGTGGCGAAGCTGACAGCTTTGAATATGTGTTTTTGCAAGAAGGGCAAGAGCCTGTTTGGCAAGAACGAAAAATAGAAGGTAGTTGGTTTCCGCATGCATTTATTGGCAGCATGGAGCAATTGATGTTGTCGGTAGTAGGTGGTATAAATGCACCTGATAATTCAGTAGAAGACTGCATTCATACGATGGCTTGTGTAGAAGCCGCTTATGCTTCCAGTGAGCAAGGTGGTATTCAGCCGCGTCAGTTTTTGTAACGCATAAATACAAGTGAGATGTACAGAAAGATGTTGATGTGCTGTTGGGTATGTGTGGTAGCTGCAACGTCTGTGGCACAGGTGCCGTCATTTCCCGGCGCTGAAGGTTTTGGTAAATATGCCAGTGGTGGCCGCGGTGGCGAGGTTGTGTTTGTAACGAATACACATGATAGCGGCGAAGGCAGTTTTCGATGGGCACTGGAGCAATTTCCCGGTAAGCCTCTCACCATTTTGTTCCGGATATCTGGCATCATTGAGCTGCAAAGCAAAATTCAAATCAAACGTTCTAATCTCACCATTGCCGGGCAATCTGCACCGGGCGATGGCATTTGTTTCAAAGACCAATCTTTGATTTTGAATGGTGCATCTGCCAAAGGCAATCATGGCAACATCATCATTCGCTATATCCGTTCAAGACCGGGTGGCACACTCAAAACTGGCTTGTATGGTTTTGATATGGAAAACTGTCATGATGTAATCATCGACCATTGCAGTTTTAGTTGGGCCAATGAGGAATGTGCGGCCATGTACGATACCAAAAACACAACGGTACAGTGGTGTGTGGTGAGCGAAGGTTTGTACCATGCGGGTCACATGAAAGGCAACCGGTCGTTTGGCGGTGTATGGGGCGGTCAGTTTGCCAGTTTTCACCACAACTTGTTTGCACACCTCAACAACAGGGCCATTCGTTTTAATGGTGCCCGTGCCCACGATACGTTAGCCGTTATCGATTACAGAAACAACGTAGTATACAACTGGGGCAATGCCAATGCCTGCTATGGCGGCGAAGTAAATATTGCTGGCGGCGTTTCGCAGGTTAACATTGTCAATAATTATTACAAACCCGGACCAGCCACGCCAGAAGACAGAAAGTTTATTCATGCTTCTTATCAGGCAGAAAACAGCAAAGGCAATGGCGAATGGTTTGTGGCCGGCAACATTATGCTGGGCGATAAATACCTGACCAAAAAAAATGAACGGGGTATTGATTTGAAAGAAGCGGGTTATCCAAAAGGCGCCATTGCTGACAAGCCTTTTGCAATTCGAATTCCGTTGCCGGAAGAATCGGCGGAACTGGCTTACGAACGGGTGTTGAAATATGCCGGCGCCAATTTTCCCAAAAGAGATGCAGTTGATGCAAGAGTGCTACAAGAAACAGCCACGGGCACAGCTACGGGCAAAGGTGTGTTTGGTAAATCGGGCATCATCGATAATCCGTTGGTGGTGGGGGGATGGCCTGTGTATGTCAGTACAGCGGCACCCGCAGATACAGATAATGACGGCATGCCCGATGCTTGGGAAATAGCTCACGGATTAAATGACAACAATGCCGCAGACCGAAACCAGCTGCATGCCAGCGGGTATACCATGCTCGAAATGTATTTGAATGAATTAGTGAAAGAAGGAAAATGAAATTACTATCAACAATAACGCTTTTGATATTGTGCCAATTTACGCAGGCACAGGTGAAAGTATTGGATCAGGTGAAAACGAGCCGCAGCAGGTATGCATCTGCTACACTCATGCAAACGGTTCGTGCATTGAAACTGCAGCAAAAAAATGTTCAGATTGTTTTATCCATTCAGCCAAATGGTAAAAAGGAAAGCTTTCGGATTGATGGTAATGCACAACGAATCAGCATCAGTGGAAATGATGCCACTGGCGTGTTGTATGGTTGTTTGGCATTAGCAGATACATTAAAATATCGAAAGCAGTTTCCTGTTCGTATGGCTGTACAAGATGCTCCCGAAATGGTGTTGCGTGGAGCTTGCATCGGCATTCAAAAACCGTATTACCTGCCCGGTAGAAATGTGTATGAATATCCATACACGCCCGAGGTTTTTCCGTGGTTGTACGATAAGCAACTGTGGATTCAGTACCTCGATTCAATGGTAAGCAATCGCATGAATTCGTTGTACCTGTGGAACGGACATCCCTTTGCTTCGCTGGTAAAATTGAAAGAGTATCCCTATGCAGTAGAAGTAGATGAAGCCACTTTTGCAAAGAATGAAGAGCTCTATCGTTTCTTAACCACTGAGGCTGATAAGCGTGGCATTTGGGTGATACAAATGTTTTACAACATCATTGTATCAAAACCTTTTGCGGAGCATCATGGTATTAAAACACAAGAACGGGAGCGGGGCATTACGCCACTCATTGCAGATTACACCCGAAAATCAATCGCTGCATTTGTAGAAAAATATCCCAACGTGGGACTGATGGTTTGTTTGGGTGAAGCCATGGAAGGTGTGGGTAATGATGACATTGAATGGTTTACCAAAACCATTATACCTGGGGTGCAGGATGGATTGCATGCCATTGGTAAAACAGATGAGCCACCCATTGTACTGCGGGCACACGATACTGATGCTCCTGCGGTAATGAAAGCTGCTTTACCCCTCTACAAAAATTTATATACCGAAGCAAAGTTTAATGGCGAAGCGCTTACCTATGCAAGACCACGTGGCAGCTGGGCTAAGTTGCACCAAACACTCAGCAAACTCGGCAGTGTGCAAATTGAAAACGTGCACATACTTGCTAATCTTGAACCCTTTCGATATGGGTCGCCAGATTTTATTCAGCAGAGTGTAATAGGCATGCACGAAGTAATGGGTGGCAATGGATTGCATTTGTATCCGCAGGCATCGTATTGGGATTGGCCCTACAGCGCCGATAGTGTAGCTGCTGGCAAACGATTGCTGCAAATAGAACGTGATTGGATTTGGTACAATGCTTGGAGCAGGTATGCATGGAAAGCCAATCGCAACAGGCAAGACGAGATACGCTACTGGAGCCGCATGTTGGCACATCACTTTGGTTGTAGTGAAGCTGATGGCAGAAAAATTTTGACTGCTTATGAAGAGAGTGGAGAGATAGCCCCCAAGTTGTTGCGCCGCTTTGGCATTACAGATGGCAACCGCCAAACCTTGACACTCGGCATGCTCATGACACAGTTAATAAATCCATACCGCTATGGGTTGTTCACGTTGCTGTATGATGCAGAAGCTCCCGAAGGTGAAATGATTTTGGATTACGTAGACAAAGTGCAAAAGGGTTTGCCTCATGTGGGTGAAACACCAACACAAATTGCAGGAGAAGTAATGTTGCATGGCAATAAAGCCGTGGCAGCTTTGCAGTCTATTGCCAACAATATCCGAAGCAATAAAGCTGAGTTCAATCGGTTATACAACGACATGTTGTGTTACCAGGCTATGGCCAATCACTTTAGCCATAAAGTGCAGGCTGCAGTGCAATTGCTGCAATTCAAGTACAGCAAGCAAGTGCCTGATTTGGAAAAAGCTGTGCCATTGTTGCAGCAAAGTGTAAAAGATTACGCACAACTTGCCCGACTCACCAAGGGCAGTTATTTGTATGCCAACAGCATGCAAACACAACAACGAAAAATTCCGATGCGGGGAGTGAATGGTACCTACAAACACTGGACAGAAATGTTGCCCGTTTTTGAAAATGAGTTGACTGTTTTTCAACGCAAAATTGATTCGTTGAAAAATCAAAAGGATGTATTGATTAATGCACGATTGCCATTACCTGCGGTGAAAGTACAAAGTGCCGAAGCGGGCAAAACTTTACAGCTTGGTATTTCTTTGTTTGCAGATACTACGGTCATTATCCGGCAGTTGGCCCCGGAGCTTAACGGTCTTGCATTGCAGCCGCAATCTTTCAAACGGCAATTGGCTGCTGCTACTGAGTGGACTTTTACTGCAGACAAGCCGGTGAAAATATTGGTTGGATATTTCAAAACACAACGGGCAGCATTTACCACCGATACCACTTACGCCAAGGCACCAGAGTTGGAAACGAATGCGAGTGCAGATGATTATGGACAGGCTGAAATCAAAATCAGCAATGCCATGGCCATTGATGGGTTGCCTGCTGTGCAAGTGCATGCATACACGTTTACTGCTGGTACGCATACATTAAAACTACCGAAAGGATTGTGCATCATTTTGGGTGCCATTGATGCCAATACGCAGGTGCCTGTGTATGATGCCGGATTGATGAGCGACAAAAGACAACAAAACATTGACTGGTTGTTTGAAGCACCTTAAAGAATACGAATTGATAGCTTTAAAATATTGACATGAAAAAACTGATGCTCTTCATTGTAATTGCTACGTGTAGTATTGCTGCAAAAGCACAGCAGTACTATGATGTAACAAAGTTTGGCGCCAAAAAAGACAGCAGCACGTTGGCGACCAAATCTATTGCGGCAGCTATTGCGGCGGCCAGCAAAGCAGGTGGGGGCACCGTGTATTTTCCTGCGGGCAAATACCTCACTGGTCCCATTCATCTCAAAAGCAACATCACCATTTTGATTGATGCTGGTGCAGAGTTGCACTTCTCCGACAACTTCGATCATTATTTGCCTATGGTAGAAAGCCGCTACGAGGGGGTGGATGTATTTAGTTTCTCTCCATTGTTTTATGCGTATAAAGCTGAAAACATTGCCATAAAAGGGCGGGGCCTGATAAATGGCCATGGAAAAAAATGGTGGGAGTATGCACTTACGTTTTATAAAAACCAAACTGCGAGAAACAAGTATCAATTGTTGTTTGACAGTGCCAATAAAAATATTTTATTGCCAGATGATGCTACACAAATGCAAAGGGGTTTTCTGCGGCCGCCATTTATACAACCGCTGTATTGCAAAAATGTGTTGATTGAAGGTATCACCATTACAAACTCACCTTTCTGGACAGTAAATCCGGAGTTTTGCGAAAACGTAACCGTAACAGGCGTTACCATCAACAATCCAAAATCACCCAATACAGATGGTATCAATCCTTCTTCTTGCCGCTATGTGCACATCAGCGATTGCCACATAAGTGTTGGCGATGATTGCATTACCATCAAATCAGGAAAAGATGTGCCGGGGCGAACCAAGGCTTTTCCTGCGGAAAATATCACCATCACCAACTGTACCATGCTGAGCGGTCATGGTGGAGTTGTGATTGGCAGTGAAATGAGTGGCGATGTAAAAAAAGTAACCATCAGCAATTGTGTGTTTGATGGTACAGATCGGGGTATTCGCATTAAGACCACCCGTGGCCGCGGCGGTGTGGTAGAAGATATTCGGGTAGACAATATTGTGATGAAAAACATACGTGATCAGGCCATTGTGCTGGACATGGAATACTCTAAAACAAAGCCCGAACCAATGAGTGAACGTACACCAAAGTTTCGCAACATTCGTTTCAGCAACATTACTGCATACACGAAGAAAGCTATGTACATCAACGGGCTCGATGAAATGCCGGTGTCGGAAATTAGTTTGCATGATGTAGTGTTTGAAGCAGAAACCGGCATTGTGATGCGCAATGCACAAGACATCGAATTGCATCATGTTCGTGTCAATACAAAAACGGGCCCGGCAGTAAGTGCAGAAAAATCAAGCCGTATTTTAATTGATGCATTGTCGACTGTGAAGCCATTGATGGATGCACCGCTTATTCGCCTGACGGATGTAAAGGAAGCGCTGCTCACCAATCATTGGTTGTTTGATGGCAGCCATAAGTTTGCTGATATTAAAGGTGCTGCTACGAGCAATATTTTATTGCACAACAATATTTTGAAAGGTGCTACCGTAACCACTGCTGCAGATGTGCCAACCGGTACCGTGCAGCTTTGATGAATAGGAGTATAGCAGTTGAAGTGTCCCGATAGCTATCGGGAGAAACAACGCAGCTAAATAGTAGTTCAAAAGATGACGAACAAAAAAATACTTGCAGGTGTATGGTTGCTGTTTTGTTGCAGCACACTGTTGCATGCACAAGATTTACAATTGTGGTATAAACAACCCGCTACCAAATGGACAGAAGCATTGCCCATTGGCAACGGTCGGTTGGGCGCCATGATTTTTGGCGATGTGCAAACAGAGCACTTGCAGTTTAATGAGGAGACTTTGTGGACAGGTGAGCCGCGGCCATACAACCGGAAGGGTGCTTATAAATATCTCGACAGTATACGTGCCTTATTGTTTGCCGGTAAGCAAAAGGAAGCAGAAGCCTTGGCAGAAGCACAGTTCATGGGATTGAAAAGTTTTGATGCTGATAAATCTGCATGGATAGCTAAATGGGGTGCTGCTACACAGATGGCTGCAACGGATGTACAAGATGCTGCGTGGTCAACAATGACCGTACCGCATTGGGATGGTTGGGAAACAGTAGGTCATGGAGGGTTGGATGGCGCTGTTTGGTTGCGCACCAGTTTTGAATTGCCCGCCAATTGGTCGCCGGTAGCGATGACACTTGATTTGGGGCGCATCAGAGACCACGACTTTACATTTGTGAATGGACAATTGGTAGGAAAACAACAAGATACCGAGCCAAGAAAATACACTGTAGCCAAAGAATTACTGCATGCAGGCAAAAATAGTATTGCCATTTTGGTGCTCAACTTTGCTGATAAAGGGGGCATGTATGGTTTTAAAGATACCGCTAAGCATGTGGCTATTTTTCCCGTTGGCAATGAGCAGGCCCGCATTTCTTTGAACGGGCAATGGAAATATTTTGTAGCGGATGATAATCCACCGCCGGTTGGTGTGTATCAGGCTTCCTATCAGCCTTTTGGCGATTTGCAGCTGCAGTTTGCGCATTCAGGAAAGGCAACAGCATACCGTCGTTCATTGGATTTGCGCAATGCTGTTGCCAGTACCAGCTACACTATCAATGGCATACAATACAAGCGGGAGTATTTTGCCAGTACACCTCATCAGGTCATTGTAGTGCAACTGACAGCTTCACAAAAAGCGGCTATTAGTTTTGCGGCTACACTCAGCAGTGCTCACAAAAACTATGTAGTGACCAGGCTCAACAATGACTTGCGGTTGCAGGTAAAAGTGAGAACTGGTGCCTTGCGTGGCGAAAGTGTGTTGCGCATTGTAGCAAAAGGGGGTAAGCTCGAAATAAAGGATGGCAAAATGTTGCTCAGCAATGCTGATGAAGCAACGCTGTACCTCACTGCCGGCACCAACTTTGTTAACTATCAAAACATTGGCGCGGACCCACGGCAACCTTGTATCAAAGCATTGGTATCACTGCAGGGCAAAACATTTACGCAGATAAAAACGGCACACATCAAAGAGTATCAACAGTACTTTAATCGGTTTGCGTTATCATTTGGTCCTTCGCCCAATGATAGTTTGCCCACCGATGAAAGATTGAATCGATTTGCACAATCCAACGATGCTGCTTTTGTGGCCTTGTATGCTCAATATGGCCGCTATTTGTTGATAGCTTCTTCTCGCCCTGGTACACGTCCGGCTAATCTGCAGGGCATTTGGAATGATTTGGTAAATCCGCCGTGGGGCAGCAAGTACACGACCAATATCAATGCCGAAATGAATTACTGGCCAGCAGAGTTGCTCAATCTGTCGCCCTTGCATCAGCCACTTTTTTCTATGATAAAAGAGCTGGCGCAAACAGGTAAAGAAACGGCCCGTGAGTATTACAATGCGCCGGGTTGGGTGCTGCATCACAACACCGATTTGTGGCGGGGAACGGCGCCTATTAATGCAGCCAATCATGGCATTTGGGTGACAGGCGGTGCATGGCTGTGCCAGCATTTATGGGAGCATTATTTATACACGCAAGACAAAACCTTTTTGCGCAACGAAGCATATCCTATCATGCGTGATGCCGCCCGTTTCTTCCATCACTTTTTGGTAAAAGATCCTGTAACTGGTTACCTCATTTCTTCACCTTCCAATTCGCCGGAGCAAGGTGGTTTAGTAGCGGGCCCTACCATGGACCATCAAATCATTCGGACATTGTTTGCCAATGTTATTGAAGCCAGTAAGTTGTTGCAAACGGATGCAGATTTACGACAGCAGTTGCAGCAAAAGTTGTCTCGCATTGCACCCAATCAAATTGGCCGGTACGGGCAATTGCAAGAGTGGATGCAAGACAAAGACGATCCCAACAACAAGCATCGGCATATATCGCATTTGTGGGGGCTTTATCCTGGTAGCGAAATCAATTGGGATGCAACGCCGCAGCTGGCTCAGGCTGCTAAGCAATCGCTTATTTTTCGTGGCGATGAAGCCACTGGCTGGAGCCTTGGCTGGAAAATAAATTTCTGGGCAAGACTCCGAGATGGTGATCATACTTTCAAAATGATTCAAATGCTTATGAGTCCTGCGAAAGGCGGTGCCGGCAGTTATCCCAATTTGTTTGATGCGCATCCGCCATTTCAAATTGATGGCAATTTTGGTGGGGCCGCCGGCATTGGCGAAATGTTGTTGCAAAGTCATACCAACTTTATCGATGTGTTGCCCGCATTGCCTGCAGCTCTGCCCAACGGCGAAGTGAAAGGCCTCTGTGCCCGTGGCGGTTTTGTGGTAGACCTGCAATGGGAAAATGCGCAACTCAGCAGCATTCGTATCCGCTCCCTCGCTGGCCGTTCTTTGCAGCTTCGCTACAACGGTATTACAAAAACATTCGCTACTTCTATCAACCAGGTGATTCAATTGAATGGCAGCTTACAACTACAATAA
>JADLHL010000116.1 GCA_020848815.1 Chitinophagaceae bacterium
AGTGCTGCCGGAAAACGGGCACCTAACATACTGGCCACACCCAATGAAAAAGCAATATCGGTAGCTGTGGGTACGCCCCAACCGTTTTGGTACATCGTACCCTTATTAAACAACAAATAAAATACAGCTGGAATAAGCATGCCACCGATGGCCGCACCAATGGGTAACACCGCTTTTTTTACAGATGACATTTCCCCAAACAGCAGTTCTCTTTTTATTTCCATACCCACCAGAAAAAAGAAAACAGCCATCAGCCCATCATTAATAATATGCAAAGCAGAATGAGGCAAATGCCAATGATGCAAAAAACCGAACTCCGTATGCAGTGCATCCAAAAAAGACTGGCCCCACGGAGAGTTAGCCAAGGCTAGAGCAAGCACGGTATTCACCAACAAAATGATGCCTATAGCCCTGCTATCATGTATAAACTCTTGCAAATAATTTATGAATCGTCTTTTCAAAAACAGCACAGGCATACGCTGAAATTTTTGAGATGATGGATGAAAAATAACGCAGCTAAATGCTATCGGCCCAGCAGCTCTACAAAGCTTTTGGGGCGTTTAGCATCCAGCCAGTTAAAACCTTTCAACTGGCTTTCGCCGGGTGGTATTTTTCGTACAGGATATGTGGTTCCTTTCAAGTCGTTGATGAACTTTACTCTCACTGCTTTTTTGTTTTCAAAAAACATATCGATAGCATCGGCAGTGCTCTTGTTCATACCTACAAATTTGTCGTAATCATCCAAGGCATAGTACACACTTTCTGCACGGCCTTTTGTTCTTACATAACTAATATTTCCATCTACAAAAAGTGCATTAATGGTATTGCCTTTCACCTGATTGTACGCTTCGCCCTGCACCCTGTTTATCACAAATCCGTTGTAGTATGCATACAGCCTGTCGGCTTTTTTGTTTTTGGTAAACAGGTACATGGTGTCTGCTGTAATCTGGCTTTCGTTGGCCCATACTATTGGTTCGGTAAATAACCGGAAAGCCGAGTCGGTGCCGGCATAATACATGCTATCGGCCACGGCTTGCACCGAGTCGGAAAAGATGCGTACATGATGCCAGGCTTCAAAAAAACGGTTCATACTGCTGTCCTTTCCTGTAAGGTCGGGGGCTGTATAATCTTTGCCTGCCGTATCAAGTATTATGGGAATTTCTCTGTTGGGCTGTGCTGTTATTTTTCCACTGAATAAAGTATCTGCAGTGATAAAAACAGAATCCTGATCCTGCTTCAAAATGAGCAAGGGCATTTGCGTAGCCAAAAACGACGACGTTTTTTTATTGGCAAATAATTGATTGGATAAAACAGCCACTCCGTTGGCAGTATCTCTGTACACCACATTGCCATTAAACTGCCCTAGTCCTTCCTTATCATCAAAGGCCATATCGTCGCTTACAATGGTGTACGTACTGTCTTCAATTACCGGTCTTTTACCAAATACAGCCTTGCTGTTTTTAAGATCGTAGTAGCCGCTGCTGGTATAAATTTTTCGTTTGCCGTTGATGATGGTGGTTGGAGCAATAAAGGTGGCTACTTCGGTACGGGAGTTGTACTGCAAAGAATCTGTAGCCATGTTGTACTCCGGATCTTTAAGCACTACATTTTTTGAAAACACTACGTCTTTAGTAGCCTCATAGTAACGGGCGTTTTTACTGGTGAGTACCGTTTTTTTATTCAGCACTTTACCACCCGAAATGTAATCTGCTATGCCCAGGTTCATGTCGTAGTTAAGTTCATTTGTAGTAAGTACCGAACCTTTGTTGTCTACCAACCGTACATTGGTTTTTAGGTAAGCCTGTTTTTCATTGCCTTTATAGCGCAGGTATTTGCTGTAGGTATGCAGCGAGTCGCCATCGTTGATATGGATGTTGCCAAAGGCTTCCATTACGTTGGTGATTTCATTGAGCACAACACTGTCAGCAAAAAACAACGTGCCTTGCTGTCGTAGTTGCACATTGCCTGCCAAAGACAGGAAGCTGCTGGCTGAGTCCCGTTTTTCGAAATTGTATCGCTTTGCCTGCAATATTTCCAACCGACGGGTACTATCCACCGCTACGGGTGTTTGCGCCATGCTAAGGGCAGCCTGGAGTATAAAAAAACAAATACCGAGTAATCGCATAAGTAGCGGTAAAGAAACAGAATGTTGGGTAAGCGGGTGGCAGTAGCAATGTTAAACCGCAGCAGCTATTGGCGTTGGTAGGTTTGCACCTGATCGGGATTCATGGCTTTGGGCCTTACTTTATCGGTTTTGCCGGGTTCAGCATCGTATCGAAAACTGTCTTTCTTTTTGCTCCACTCTACAATGCCGTACAAAGTTTTTCCTTTTAAATAACCACGGTTAAATGGTCCTAAATCGAGTATGCCCGTTGTCTTACTCGTTTTTTCATAGTGGTAGGTAATGCGAAAAGTATCGCTTCTGCCGCCTGAAGATAAAATCCATTCGCATTGGTTGCCTTTGGTAAAACGGATGGTTTGGCCGTTGGGATTTTGCCACGTGCCTTTAAGAGGTTCAAACAAGCCGAAGCCCAGTAGCAGCAGGGCCATCAGCGGCAGCGCAGTGTAAGCAACAATCTTTTTCATACCTCAATTTTTACAGCCACAATAATAGCACAAACCCCGCCATTGCGTTGGCGGGGTTTGTGTAAAAAAAATTACAGGCAATGATTACTTGGCTGCGGCCTGTGGCTTGTTGATATTGGCCGTCCACTCCATGCTCAATGCACTTTTTTCAATTTTGATGTAGCTACCGGGGCTCACTTCCAGTTGCAGGGTGCCGTCTTCATTCACCTTATTTACAGTGCCGTGAATGCCGGCGATTGTTACAATTTTATCGCCCTTTTGCAGGTTCTCTACAAACTTCTTTTGCTCTTTGGCTTTTTTAGCCTGCGGACGAATCATGAACAACCAAAACACGAGAATCATCAATCCTAAAAAGATAAACTCGAAACCACTGCTTTTGCCGCCGGGTGCTGCCAACAGCGTTAATAACTGACTCATTATACTTTGCTTTTATTGGTTTAAAAAAGTTGATTAAATCCCTGTTTTCACTGGCTGAATGTTGGTGGCTTTGGGGCCTTCTTTGCTGCCAATTACTTCCACATTAAATTCTAATACGTGGTTTTGATTGCCAATGGTATTGGTAACTACGGTGATGGTTTTATGGTTGGTGCCACTTCTGCCCTGGCTATCAAAAACTGCTTTTATAGCAGCTTCTGCACCGGGCATTACAGGTTCGTCGGGCTTAGATGGAACTGTGCAACCACAGCTGGCTACCACGCTTTGTACCACCAACGGTTTGGTGCCGGTGTTTTTCATTTTAAATACCACTTCCAGTTTCTCACCTTCACGTACTGTGCCGAGATTTTGAATGCTGTCGCTCCACTGCACGGTGGTAAAATTGGCAGAGTCGTTTAAAACTGTAGCCCTGTCTAAACCACCTTGGGCAGCAGCCTTACTTTCCTCATCGCTAATGCAGGCTGTAAACCCAAGCAGTGCTGCAAAAAGATAAACGAATTTCATGTGTACAATTTTGCTTTGTTGAAGTGCTTGCAAATTGCTGCATTCACTGTCAATTTCCTACTATTTTTTATAGGCTACCTTCTCCATTTTACCCGCTTCTTCCAACTCTTTGCGAATGTTGTCTAAAATACCATTAATGAATTGGCCACTTTGCGGAGTGCTGTAAGCTTTGGCCAAATCAATGTATTCGTTAATGGTAACTTTTGGTGGAATGGTTTCGAAAAACAGGAACTCAGCCACGCCCAATTCCAGCAAAATCATATCAATTTGTGCCAGGCGGTCGGCATCCCAGTTGCGCAGTTTGGGCGTAATCCATTCGTCCAGTACTGCCTTCTTTTTTTCGGCCGCATCCAGCAACTGGCAGGCAAAGTCAAACTTTTCTTTGCCCAGCATTTCTTTCAGCTGAAATATTCCTGGCTTTTGCAAAAAGTGCATGAACAATAACTGCAGCATTTCTGCATCATCATCCCAGTTGGTGTACAGTTCTTCTACAAAACCTACCCAATCTTCGTTGGCCAGCATCAGGTCGTTGTAAATGAACTCGAGGATTTCTTTTTCGGCTTTTTTATCGCGGCCCTCTGCTGTATTGTACACCGCATATGGAGTGCTTTGTGTAAGAGTGGTGTACACCTTCTTAATCCACTCATTGCTTTCCTCAATCAGCTCTGGTTGAAACTGCTCTACGCCCTCTTTGTACAAACTGCTTTCCAGGATGCGCCACAGCAAATCATTACCAGCAATTTTTACCGGCACTGCCAAATCTTCGGCCGTAGGTAAATGTTTGGCAGCTTTGTTACGGGCATCGGTTTCGGCATAGCGGGCTACTTCGGTCAAAAACCAAACCTGATAAATAAACAATGAAATGGTGTAATCGAACTGGCGGCGAAGCAGCTTTTCTGCGGTGCTTTCGCTGGCGGCCGGTGAGATTGGCTTTTTGCTGTTTTGAAAAACTTTTGATGGAAAGGGCAGCTCATTGCCGGTACGCAAAGCATACAAGCATTGCATCACTTTCACCCTGATATTTCGCCTGCTAATCATAGATAAAGAACTTTTTTGAAGGCGGGCAAAGGTAATGGTTCGCATTGTAACCCCCACTGCTAAACCCAATATGGCGGCAATTGCTGCATTTATTTAACCACAGCACCAAGCCGTGCTTACAAAAAGGGCGGCTCCTGTTGAGGAAGCCGCCCTTGGAATTAGTGATTGTTTTCTAGCTTACTGCTTCACAAACCGCAGTGCTTGCTGTGTGCCGCCAGTGCTCACCCGAAGGATGTAGCTGCCTGCAGGCAATGTGCTTACATCAATACCGGTTTGTACAAAATTGCTCAGGTTGGCACTACGTTTCAGCAGGCGCATATCGCTACTGAAGAGCTCCCACTGCACTTGTTGTGCCACCAGCTGCCCCATGTTCAGGGTTATACTACTTGTAGCCACCGTTGGGAAAATGAATGGCTGCACACTAGCAGAGGCCACACTTCTTACAGATACAACTTTGCTGATACTGGCATCGCCGTTGGCATCAATCTGGCGAATGCGGTAGTAGTTGATGCCCGCTTCGGGCTTCAGGTGCTTGAAGCTGTAATCCTTTCTGCTATTGCTATTGCCGGCACCACGCACTGTACCTAAAGTGCTGAATGTATTGCCGTTGCGGCTGATTTGTACCTCAAATCGGGCATTGCCCTGCTCGGTAGCAGTAGCCCAACTAATAAGGTTATGATCGGCTTGTGCTTTGGCAGTCACATCCAGCCAGCTTACGGGCAAGGTTGCATCGGGTACGCCCACTCCAAAACCAGAGAAGCCCGAAGCAAAATAGCCCATAATGGTTCTGCCGGCACTACCATACAAGCCTTTGGCAGTAGTAGCATTAATGGCTACCTGATTGGCAGGTACGGTACCAGGTGTATAGCTGCTAATGGGGTTTGTGGTTTTTACCAGCTGTGCTTCGCTCCAGTTGCGGCCAGTTGCTGTTTGCCAGCCTAGCACTTCTGCTTCTGAGTAGTACAGGGTTATTTCAAAAGCACCGTTCGGGTTGTTGTTGGCAGGCACCACAGAAATGGTTTTGTCAGCAATTTGGTTGCTGGCAGTTGCATTCCAGAAGGCTTTGGCAGTAGCACCGCTTCTGTCGATGGTGATTTGCGTACAACCATAGTCGTGAGCACTCAGATTTTTAATACGGGCTACCACTTCATTGCCACTTGTGTTGTAAATGTAGATGTCGGAGAAAGGCCCGAGATAATAGGTGTTGCTAGTATTAAGCGTAGAGGCAATTGTTACAGAACCGCTGGTAGATGCTCTGAACCGAACCACCGGACGGATGTAACTGGTAGGATTGCTACTTGCACCGGTAAATAATGAACCTACTGAATTGAGTCCATCACATGTACTGCTGTTTTCCCGCTTCCAAACCGCCATTATGAGTGGGTTAGCATCATTGCTGGTACCAGTTATTTCAACTTTAGCTGCATCTGGGGTGCCGCCTGCAGCCGGTGTAGAAAACTCATTGTCGAAGCACATTTCCACCAAAATATTGCTTACGCCATCCCATACAAATGGCGTTTGCAGTATGAAGTCGTTGATACCAACTTGACTGGTAAAATTAGCAGCAGTATAGACTGTTGTAAGACCGGTTTGAAAGGCTAGATTTTCATTGAAACTGCCAAGAGCCACTTGCTTCATTCCCAAACGGAAATTTTCATAAGTACCTAAAGTGTTTTTGGTAGCAATATCAAAACCAAGTTGCGTAATGGTACCTGCACCAATCCCAAGTGCATTCAACTCTGCAGCAGTAAAAATCATTTGCGTTTTTGAATCAGTAAACTCAGCACGGAAGGGTTGTGAGAATGTGGCTTCATAAACACCTGCCGTTACAGTGATGGCGCTTCCACTGGAAGGAACCACATCATTGTCTGGAAGCGAAATACTTACTGTTTGCGGACCAGCACCAGTAATGGCTGTGGTACTGCCACTCAATGAGTAAGTAAGTCGCACCACTTCTTCTCCTTCAATTTCAGTATCATCAAATACACGAATGGTAATGGGCTTGGAAGTAGTAGAACCACTGGCAAAAGTAGTCGTCATGCTGGGGCTGGTAAAGTTGCCATTGGTGGTAATTAAATAATCGGTACCAGGTGTAGCTGTAGAACCAGCCGCAACCTGTACAGTTACCTGTGCATCGCCAACAGGCGCAGTGGCTATAGTAAGGTTAATGGTATAATCACGGTATTTACGACAATCAATAGTACCCGTTACCGCTTCTGCAGCCAGCAGTTTTGGCGCTTCAAAATTAATATCAGCCGTAGTGCGGGCTGGCACCAATGAGGTATATAAACCACGGCCATGGGTAGCGGCAGACAATACCCTTGTGCCGGGAGTGTATTGCAGCATATCTACCCGCACATTGGCCAAGCCGGTGTTGGTAGGATCCCAAGCTGTAGCGCCTCCATTCAGGTTATCTGTACTCCAAACACCCATTTCAGTAGCCAGCAGTGCCTGGTCGCTGTTACGCGGATCGAAAATGGCCCAGCGCACAGGCATATCAGGCAGATTACCTTCTACTGATGTCCAGCTGGTGCCACCATTGGTGGTTTCCCATACACTGTTTACTCCGTAGTTGCTAAACGTAACGAGCATGTGCTGCTCATTGGCAGGGTCTACTGCTATGCAAGAAATAGAACCGCTGATGCCTGAATTGAAAATAATGGTACCCGTTTTGCTGGCGCCTGTATGTGCATCTTCTACAAGAACTACCCGGCCATTGCTGGTACCGAAATACACAGCATTGGTAAGGCTTGGCGATACCGCAACATGAGTAACTGATCCAGTACTGAAATTGCTCACCGTTACGTTGGCAGTAGCGCCATTCGTAGCAGGGTTCAACCAGCGGAAATAAGTGCCGCTGCTGTTTCCTCCATACAAAATGTTGGCGTAGTCATCATAATCCGTAGGATTAATAAAGCCGCCGGAGTTGTTTTTACTTCTGGAAGAAAATGAAGCTCCACCGTTGGTTGATACGTAGTAATTATTAAATACGTACGACGTAATCATGATGTTGGGTTCATTCTGATCGATATGGCAAAATGCCCCGTCGCCGCCAGTAACCTGCGTGGTACTGTTCATACCGGCACTAGTAAAGCGATGGCTGCCATTATCCTGCGAACCAGCCAAAAAGAAATTTGGATTGGTGGGGTGATTGGCAACAGCATAAAACTGCGTTACGTTATAGCCACTGTTTTTACGGGCAAAGCTTGGATAAGTACCTGTGCTTGGGTTATCTGCATCACTGGTAAAATCAATACCACCATCTGTACCCAGCACCATGCGGGTACTACTGCCGGGGGCATAGGCAAGGGCATGATGGTCGGCATGTACATTTTGCAATGATGTATAACCGGTTGCGCCAAATAAACTCCAGGTTGTTTTCTGGCTCCAGGAAGTGCCGGCATTATCCGAACGCAAAGCATCTACACCACCTATATATAACCGGCTGGCATTGTTGGGGTCAACAGCTGCAATCAAGTCATACCAGGCTTGGCCACGGGTAAAGTTGGAGTTATCTCCCTGATCGATAATGGTGGGTACAGACCGATTTGTCCAGGTACCTAAAATTCCATCGTATTGCTTAATGTGGCTGGCATTTTGAGTTCCGTTTCCTTCAAAAATGGCATACAGTAAATCCGGATTGCTTGGCGCTACAGCAAGTTCTATCCTGTCATAAGCATCGGAACCAGTAGCAAGAGGCACCACATTTGAAGAAGGATCAGGTGTAATGTCTTCCCATGCACCAGCATTGCCCACATTTATTCCATGTAGGGCTGCACTGCTTTTATAAATTCGCCCTTGCGCAAAAAAACCAATACTGGCATACAGATCGCCATTAGCAGCCAACTCCAAATCGGCACCACGGCTACTAGGCCCAAACACCGGGCTACCCAACACCTGCGTCCAGCTCACTCCGCCGTCTATTGATTTTTGGATACCCAATGCTTGAGTAACCGTGCGGTTGCGCAAGGCAGCGTACAAGTTGCCGGCATTATCCAACTGCAAATCTTGCACATAGGCAAAGTTGGAAGTGCTGAGTAGGCGGGTCCAGGTGGTACCGCCGTTGGTACTTTTCCAAATGCCCAAACCTTCAATAGCATCGCCATTAAACCAACCCTCGCCGGTGCCAAAGTACATTACCTGCGGGTTAGCAGCGCTTTGCGCAATTGAGGTAACGGCTATGTTGTCGAAAAAGTCGTTCACTTTAACCCAAGTGGGGTTTACTGCCGTAATGTCGTTTGTGTACCAAAGGCCACCGCCTACTGAGCCGGCCCAAACTTTTTTGTAGCCATTGGCGGCGTCGCCCAAATCGAACCAGGCTACGCGGCTTCGGCCACCCACGTTGTTGGGGCCACGCTCCGTCCAGCTGATGCCTGAAACAGGTGCCAGCGGGTTTATTTTTTTAGCAGCAATGATTTGATCCCTCATTTTGCGGGCATCTACCAGTTTTTCTACCGGCACCCTGCCCGAAGATGGGTCTTTTGTAAGTTGGTAATCCCACGAAATTGCCCTGTCGATGCCGTCTTGCTTAGCTTCCCGCTTCAAACGGCTAAGGGGTTTCTCGCCTTGCTGTCGGTCAGTTTCGGTCAGCCGCTGCGCTTCAAACGCTACAATTCCGCTGGTTACCAGGCCAGCCATCAACAACAAGTAGGGGGTAAATTTTATCATAGGTAATTATTGGGTTGCTAACATACAAAACTTGGCCCCGCCACATTCAACTGATGAATGTCTTTTTGGCAATTACTGCTGAAAAATTGTACAGAATTTGCGCCAGCAGGTTGTGGATATACGTAACAACCTGCAAAAATGGCTTTAACAACTGCAAAAAATGGCCATGGCACAGTTATGGCTTTCCCTCTGGCACATAACACATTCATTTAAAACACTAAAACAATACGTTTTATGGCCAAAGAGAAAAAACTGTCGGTGACTCCCCTGCATGACAGAGTAATTGTAAAGCCCGCCGCTGCTGAAGAAAAAACTGCCGGTGGCATCATCATTCCCGATACAGCCAAAGAAAAGCCACAGCGTGGTACTGTAATAGCTGCTGGTCCTGGCAAAAAAGATGAGCCTGTAACTGTAAAAGCTGGTGATACCGTATTGTATGGCAAATACGCAGGTACCGAAATCAGCATTGAAGGGGCAGATTACCTCATCATGCGTGAAAGCGACATTCTGGCTATTGTATAACGCATAGCTTTTGGGTGAATGAAATGAAAGCCGACAATGGCTGGTAAATCGTTTGCCCGATAGTATTTCCCACAGTTGAAGTGTGCGACGCAACCACAGCTCCATAGTATTGCTGTCGCCGACTACCAAATTCAAAAAAATTCAAACAAACAAATATGGCTAAGCAAATTTTCTTCGATATCGAAGCCCGCAATAAAATGAAAAAGGGCGTTGATACCCTGGCAAATGCCGTGAAAGTAACCCTCGGTCCTAAAGGCCGCAACGTAGTAATAGAAAAGAAATTTGGCGCACCTGCCGTTACTAAAGATGGTGTAACTGTAGCCAAAGAAATTGAACTGGAAGACGCCATTGAAAACATGGGCGCCCAAATGGTGAAAGAAGTAGCCAGCAAAACAGCCGACATTGCCGGCGACGGTACTACTACTGCCACTGTACTGGCTCAATCTATCATTAGCGAAGGCCTGAAAATGGTAGCCGCTGGTGCCAACCCCATGGATCTGAAGCGTGGCATTGACAAGGCTGTAAGCCTGGTTGTAGCCAACCTGAAAGGACAAAGCCAGGCTGTAGGCAACGACAGCAAGAAAATTCAGCAGGTAGCAACTATCTCTGCCAACAACGACGAAACCATTGGTAAACTCATTGCCGAAGCTTTTGCCAAAGTGGGTAAAGAAGGTGTAATTACTGTAGAAGAAGCCAAAGGAACTGATACTACTGTAGACGTAGTAGAAGGTATGCAGTTTGACCGTGGTTATATCAGCCCCTACTTCGTGACCAACAGCGAGAAGATGGAAGCTGAACTGCAGAACCCCTACATCCTGATATTCGACAAGAAGATCAGCGCCATGAAAGATATCCTCCACATCCTCGAGAAAGTAGCTCAGGGCGGTCGTCCGCTGCTGATCATTGCCGAAGATCTGGAAGGTGAAGCACTGGCTACATTGGTGGTAAACAAACTGCGTGGTACCTTGAAAGTGGCTGCTGTAAAAGCACCCGGCTTTGGCGACCGCCGCAAAGAAATGCTCCAGGACATCGCTATCCTTACCAAGGGTATCGTTATCAGCGAAGAGCAGGGTTACAAGTTGGAAAATGCTGACCTTACTTACCTCGGTCAGGCTGCCAGCGTAACCATCGACAAAGACAACACTACTGTAGTAGGTGGCAAGGGCGATAAGAAAGATATTACTGCCCGTGTCAACCAAATTAAAGCACAGATTGAAACCACTACTTCCGACTACGATCGTGAAAAGCTCCAGGAGCGTTTGGCGAAACTGGCCGGTGGTGTAGCCGTACTGTACGTAGGTGCTACTACCGAAGTAGAAATGAAAGAGAAGAAAGACCGCGTAGATGACGCCCTGCATGCAACCCGTGCCGCTGTAGAAGAAGGTATTGTACCTGGTGGTGGTGTGGCGTACATCCGTGCTATCGAATCTTTGGAAGCCAAGGTAAAAGGACAGATTGCCGATGAGCAAACAGGTATGGCTATTGTACGCCGTGCACTGGAAGAGCCCATCCGCACCCTTACTGCCAACGCAGGCATCGACGGTTCTATCGTGGTGCAGAAGATCCGCGAAGGCAAAGCCGACTTTGGTTTCAATGCCCGCACTGAAGTGTATGAAAACCTCTTCAAGGCTGGTGTAATTGACCCAACCAAAGTAAGCCGCGTAGCCTTGGAAAATGCCGCTTCTATTGCCGGTATGCTCCTCACTACCGAGTGTGTGGTAGCCGACAAGCCAGAACCTAAATCTGCAGCACCTGCAGGTGGCCACCCAGGCATGGGCGGAATGGACTATTAATACAGTCCGAAAGACCGAAAGTCAAAAGACCGGAGTCCGTAGTCCGTAGACAACAGCCTCCCTCTATACAAACCCCGTTTGCAATGGCAGACGGGGTTTCTTTTTTGCATTAGAAAGTCCGGAGTCTGTAGACCAGAGTCCGGAGACTACCGCCCCACCCTACGTCTCCTCTCCCCTGGAGAGGCCGGGTGAGGGAGAAGACTGAAAGACCGAAAGTCAAAAGACCGGAGTCCGTAGTCCGTAGACAACAGCCTCCCTCTATACAAACCCCGTTTGCAATGGCAGACGGGGTTTCTTTTTTTGTAGGTAAAACGGAAAGTCCGGAGATGAAAGTCAACCGCCCACTCTACGGCTCCTCTCCTTTGGAGAGGCCGGGTGAGGTAAAAATGAAAAGCCACAAATACTAGAGTCGGAAAGAATATCGGATTCGGTAGTTTCATTAGCCCTCCTGCGGTAAGGGGGCTAAATACCCTGTTTGCAAGTATCAGTCTTTCTCCTTTTCTTTGCAATTAACCAAATGGTTAAACCAAGTGGGTAACACTGAAATCAGCATAGAAAACGCAGAACAAAAAATACTGACAGCAGCCCGCAATGTCTTTATCCGCAAGGGGTTTGCCGGTGCCCGCATGCAGGAAATAGCCGATGAAGCCGGCATCAACAAAGCCCTGCTGCACTATTATTTCCGTAGTAAGGAAAAGTTGTTTGAAGTGATTTTCAAGGAATCTTTTGGCAAACTGCTGCCCGAACTGGCAGACATTTTTCAGCAACCTGGTTCTGTGTTCGAAAAAATTGAACGCTTTACCGAGGCCTACATTTCCATTGTGATGGAGCACCCCTTCATTCCCGTATTTGTGCTCAGCGAAATACACCGCAACCCCGATGAGTTTTTCGATACGTACATCCGGCAAGAGCTGGCGGGCAATATTCAAATCATCGCACAGCAGTTTGCAGTGGCCGCACAGCAAGGCATCATTCGCCCCATAGACCCACGCCAACTGATGATGAATGTGATGAGTCTGTGTGTGTTTCCTTTTGTAGCAAGGCCCATGTTGCAGCGCATTATGCATGTAAATGATGCTGCATTTATGCAACTGCTCCAAGAACGCAAAACGGCTGTCAGCCAGTTCATCATTCAAGCCATAAAACCATAATTGATGAAAGCACTCCTACTCTCATTCTTGTTGCTTTGCTGCTGGCCATGGTGGAGCCAGGCACAGCAGCGCCTTTCGCTACCACAAGTGCAGCAGCAGGCAGCAGCACAATTGCCCCTACTGAAACGCAAGGCATTGGCAGCAGAAACAGCCAAAACTCAAACGGCCAACCTCAACAACAACTTTCTGCCACAACTCAGCCTGAATGCACAAGCCAGCTGGCAATCGGATGTAACGGCTTTGAATATGGGCAATATTCCGGGCTTCCCGAAAATAGAGCCGCTGAGTAAAGATCAATACAGGGCTACTTTGGATGTGAATCAATTGATATACGACGGCGGCATCAACCGGAGGCAAAAAGAGATGACGCACTTGCAGCAACTGTTGCGGGAAGAAGAAGTAAACATAGCACTGCAGCAACTGAAAGAACGCATCAATAATCTTTACCTGAATGTAATGCTGATAGATGAGCAACAACAGCAGCTCAACATTTTGTTTAAAGACATAGAAGCTGGCATAGCCAAAGTAAAAGCGCAGGTGCAATATGGTACCGCCTTTCGCTCCAACCTGGCACTGATGGAAGCGGAACAATTGAAAGCCCAACAACGCCGCATAGAACTGCAAAACGACCGCGAAGGTTTATTGAGTGTGTTGGCATTGTACACCGGCCAACAAATACCAGCCGATGCTGTGCTGGAAGCCCCTGAAGTACCTGCCATGGTGAGTGCCAACGATATCAGCCGTCCGGAGTTGCAGCTCTACCAACTGCAAGACAGTTTGTACCAGCTGCAAGCTGCGACCGTTACAAACAAACTGCAACCACGCATCAGTGCTTTTGCCAATGCTGGTTATGGCCGTCCGGGTTTGAACATGCTGAAAAATGAATTTGCACCGTTTGCAACAACAGGCGTTCGCTTCAGCTGGAACCTCAGCAATTTTTACAACAAGAACAACGACAAAATACAAGCGGCCATCAATAGAAAAGATATACAGGCACAGCAGGAATATTTTGTGCAACAAACCACTGCACAACTGCGTCAGCAGCAGTCGGCCATCAGCAAATTGCAGGCACTCATTGGCACCGACAGACAAATCATTGCCTTGAAAACACAGGTAAAAGAAGCTTCAAAAGCACAACTGGAAAATGGCGTCATCACTGCCAGCGATTACCTCCGCGAAGTGAATGCAGAAGATCAGGCACGGCAAGCGTTGGCACTGCATCAATTGCAATTGGTGCAGGCATTACTCAACTATTCTACCACCGCAGGAAAATAAATCAACATGAAAAAACTCAGCCTACTCATAGCCGCAGCAGGGCTCTTGCAAGCCTGCAGCAACAAAGGTCCGGCATATGATGCCACTGGTACTTTTGAAGCCGATGAAGTGATTGTATCATCCGAGGTAGCCGGCAAGATAATGTGGATGCCCATTGAAGAAGGTCAGACCATTGCACAAGACAGTGTGGTGGTGAAAATTGATGCGGGCAATCTGGCATTGCAAAAAGCACAAATCGAAGCAAGTGCAGATGCATTGCAACAAAAGACGAACGATGTACAACCACAACTCAAACTACTGCAGGAGCAACTGCAAGTACAGCAGGCACAAATGGCTACGTTGGAAAAAGAAAAACGTCGCTTTGAAGCATTGGTAAAAGCAGATGCTGCCACACCCAAACAGCTGGATGATATAGTAGCGCAAATCAATGTGCTGCAACAGCAAATGCTGGTAACCCGCCAGCAAATGAATGTGCAGCAAAGCACAGTGGGTACTGCCAACAGAAGCATCTTGAGTGAGCAAGCACCGCTCACCAAAAGAGCTGATATCATTGCCGATCAAATCAATCGCAGCAATGTCATTAACCCCATTAACGGAACGGTATTGCTGAAATATGCCAACGCCGGCGAAGTAGTAGGTGCCGGCAAAGCCTTGTACAAAATTGCCGACCTGAGTAAGCTGCAGTTGCGGGCCTACATCACCGGCGACCAACTGAGTCAAATCAAACTCGGTCAGCAGGTAAAAGTATTGGTAGACGATGGCAAGAAAAACTACAAAAACTACAACGGCTCCATTATCTGGATTGCCGACAAAGCAGAGTTCACGCCCAAAACCATACAAACCAAAGACGAACGTGCTAACCTCGTGTATGCTATCAAAGTATTAGTACCCAACGATGGCTATCTGAAAATTGGACAGTACGGAGAAGTGGACTGGTAAGAATGATGAATTAGGATTTAGGAATGATGAGTGTACTTTATCAGTAGCGCATTTCGACAACTAAAAACTACAAACCACAAACAAATAAACCTCAGCCTTCAGCTTTAAGCTTTAAGCCTTTAGCATTAAGCCCAAAACATGTACAGCATCACCGCACATAATATCGGCAAAGAATACAAAAACGGCAAGGCCGTGGTGACTGCTTTGCGGGATGTATCGCTGCAGGTAAAAGCAGGCGAATTGTTTGGCCTCATTGGCCCGGATGGCGCAGGCAAAACATCACTCCTGCGCATCCTCACTACTTTGCTGTTGCCCACCAAAGGCACTGCATCCGTGGCAGGTTTGGATGTAGTAAAAGAGTACAAAAAAATACGGCAAAAGATTGGCTACATGCCAGGGCGGTTTTCATTGTACCAGGATTTATCGGTGCAGGAAAACCTCGACTTTTTCGCCAGCATTTTCAATACCAGCATCGAAGCAAACTATCACCTCATCAAAGACATTTACGAACAGATTGCGCCATTCAAACACCGCAAAGCCGGCAAGCTCAGCGGCGGCATGAAACAGAAACTGGCGTTGAGTTGTGCCCTCATTCACAAACCCGAAGTACTCTTTTTGGATGAGCCTACCACCGGCGTGGATGTGGTGAGTCGCAAAGAGTTTTGGCAAATGCTGCAACACCTGAAACAAGAAGGCCTCAGCATTTTGGTAGCGACGCCTTACATGGATGAAGCAGCTTTGTGCGACCGTGTAGCACTCATGCAAGACGGCCGTTTTCTGCAGATCAATACTCCGGAAGACATCATTCACTCTTACACACAACCATTGTGGTCTGTGAAGGCCAGCAGCATGTACGCACTGCTGCAACACCTGAGAGATTACAGCGGCATTGATACCGTTTTTCCTTTTGGCGAAACCTATCACATCACGACTTCCCATACCTGGCAATCGCCGGAAGCGCTGCATCAATATTTACAGCAACAAGGCCAAGAACAAATCACCATACAACGCATCACCGCCAATATCGAAGACGTGTTTATGCACCTCATGAACCAACCCCATGATTGATACCAATTCACATATCATCACCGCCAATAAGCTCACCAAAACCTTTGGCGATTTCACTGCTGTGGATGCAATTAGTCTGGATGTACACAAGGGTGAAATCTTTGGTTTCCTTGGTGCCAACGGTGCGGGCAAAAGCACCGCCATGCGGATGTTTTGCGGCCTGCTCTCTCCTACTTCCGGCGAAGCCAGCGTAGCGGGTTTTGATGTGCGTACCCAATCGGAAATGATCAAGCGCAACATTGGCTACATGAGCCAAAAGTTTAGTTTGTACGAAGACCTGACTGTACGTGAAAACATGCGGCTCTACGGTGGTATTTACGGCATGAGCACAGCAGCCATCAAACAGAAAACGGCTTCTATTGTAGAGGAACTTCATTTACAACATGAGCTCAACAGTCTGGTTAAAACATTGCCCCTCGGTTGGAAGCAAAAACTGGCATTTAGCGTAGCTATTTTTCACAATCCACCACTGGTGTTTTTGGATGAACCCACCGGCGGTGTTGACCCCATTACCCGCAGAGAGTTTTGGGAAATGATTTACCGGGCTGCCAATGCAGGCACCACCGTATTTGTAACCACACACTACATGGATGAAGCAGAGTATTGCAACCGCGTATGCATAATGGTAGATGGAAAAATTGAAGCCATGGACACGCCTGCACAACTCCGCCAACAGTTTCGTGCACAAGGCATGGAAGATGTGTTTTTGCAACTGGCCAGAAAGGCGAAGCGCAGTGGCGATTAAAGAATAAGTAATAAGAAACAGAAAATAAGGAATAAGAAAGTTTGAAAACACAAAACAACAAACCAAAAACAACAAACAGTCCAAACTTGTGATCCCGATAGCTATCGGGACGTGAACTCGTGAACGCTGTATTTAAAACTAAAAAGAACCATGTTCGCTCAATTCCTTTCATTTGTAAAAAAAGAGTTCCTCCATATCTGGAGAGACAAGCGAACATTGTTCATTTTGTTTGGCATGCCCGTAGTGCAAATCACGTTGTTTGGCTTTGCGCTAACCAACGAAGTAAAGAATGCCAAAATCGCCATCCTCGATCCATCGAAAGATGCCAGCAGCCTGCGCATTACCCAACGTTTTGCCGCCAGCCAGTATTTTGATATAGAACAGGAACTGCAATCGCCGCAGCAAATCGAATCAGCGTTTAAAGAAGGTAAAATCAAAATGGCGTTGATTTTTCCTACACAGTTTGAATACAACCTGCAGCATGGCGGACAAGCGAGCATCCAAATCATTGCCGATGCCTCAGACCCTAATGTAGCTACTACCGTTACCAACTATGCCAATGCCATTATTGGCGATGAGCAACAAGCATTGCTTGGTAGTAAACTACCATACAACATCAACACCAGCATGCGGATGCTGTATAACCCGCAGCTGAAAGGAGCCTACAATTTTGTACCCGGTGTAATGGCCATGATTTTATTACTCGTCAGTACCATGATGACATCCATTTCTGTAGTGCGGGAAAAAGAAAACGGCACCATGGAAATTTTGCTGGCGTCACCGCTGCGGCCCATTCTCATCATCATTGCCAAAGCCATTCCGTATTTGCTGTTGAGTATGGTCAACATTGGCACCATCTTATTGCTTAGTGTATTTGCACTCGATTTACCTATTGCCGGCAGCCTTGGTTTATTGCTGGCCACCAGCATGCTGTTTACCATCACTGCCTTATCCTTGGGCCTGCTGATTAGTACACTCACTGCATCGCAACAAATAGCCATGCTCATTTCATTGGTGGGCATGTTCTTACCCACACTCATGTTGAGCGGCTTCATGTTCCCCATCGAAAACATGCCCATCCCGTTACAAGTCATGAGCAACATCATACCAGCCAAATGGTACTTCATCATTGTCAAGAGCATCATGATCAAAGGACTAGGCATCGCCGCCATCTGGAAAGAAATGCTCATCCTCACCGGCATGACCATTGGCCTGATTGCATTAACTGCAAGGAAGTTTAAGATTCGCCTGGAATAAGGAATAAGAAATAAGGAACAAAAAATAAGAAAGCAGGAATACAAAGAACCTCAAACGAAAAACAACAAACCACAAACAAACCCGTAAACACGTGAACTCGTAAACTAATCAACTCTTCCCCATGCTCCGCTTCCTCATCGAAAAAGAATTCCGCCAAATCTTCCGCGACCCGGCCATCCTGCGGATGATCTTCATCATGCCCATCATTCAGTTGGTAGTGATGCCATTGGCAGCCGATTACGAAGTGAAGAATGTAAACATTGCAGTGGTAGACCACGACCATAGCACATACAGCCGCCAACTCACCCGGCAAATTACCGCTTCCGGTTATTTCAAACTCGTGGCCATGCCAGCCTCCTACACACAGGCACTTTCCTATATTGAAACGGACAAAGCAGATATCATCCTCGACATACCGCAACATTTCGAACGCACACTGATACGTGAAAACGAAGCACCGCTACACATGAGTGTGAATGCAGTCAATGGCACCAAAGCCAACATTGGCGCAGGCTATCTCAATACCATCATCCGGCAGTTCAATACAGATATCCGGCAGCATTGGTTGCAATTGCCGCGGCACAGCCAGCAGCCACAAATACTCACTACTAATACCAACTGGTTCAATGTGAGTATGAGTTATCAAAAATTCATGGTGCCCGGCATTCTTGCCATTTTGCTCACCATGGTGGGAGCGTTTCTCACTGCCCTCAATATCGTTCGGGAAAAAGAAATCGGCACCATCGAACAAATCAACGTTACCCCCGTCCGCAAGCAATATTTCATCCTCGGCAAGCTCATCCCTTTTTGGGTATTGGGTATGGTATCGCTCAGTCTTGGCCTCATCATTGCCCGGGTAGCGTATGGTATTGTACCCGTCGGCAGTCTGCCCTTGCTCTATGCATTTGCCGCCGTGTACATGATGGCTGTGTTGGGTCTTGGCCTGCTCATCAGCACCTATGCCCACACGCAGCAGCAAGCCATGCTCATCGCCTTTTTCCTCATGATGATTTTCATTTTGCTCGGCGGCTTATACACACCTATCGATAGTATGCCCCACTGGGCACAAGTCATTACCCGTTTCAATCCGGTTTCTTATTTCATTGATGTCATGCGGATGCTCGTCCTCAAAGGCAGTAGCTTTGCCGATATCAGTCGCCACCTCGGCATCATGGGCATATTTGCAATAGTGCTCAATGTATGGGCCATCCTCAATTATCGAAAAAGAGCCTGAGCGACAAACCCGATTCATAAATAAAAATATCCTACCGAATCATTTCCTACATTTGAATCTCTCTTACACACAACGTAATCTGTAGATTCATTGTTAATGACACCCGAACGTATTTATC